>CAZGRF010000855.1:0-1723 GCA_964527825.1 uncultured Pirellulales bacterium | reverse complement strand
GACGGCCCGCGTAGCTGTCGAAGCGGCCCAGTAGGTGATAACCGCCCCGAGCAGAGCGCGCTTGGAGCACGTGTACGGCGAAAGGCCTTCGATCGAGCCGACGATGCTCAAGGCGAAGAACCCAATGACAGCGGCAGTGAACGCAATGGGGCGTGGCTGTAGCAGCATGTCACATCATACCTCCAGGAGCGTGCGCGCCACACGCCTCTTGTCGGGTACGGTCTTTCGTGCCTGTTTTCCATGTTCCCATCATGCAACACTCCAGAGCTTAGGCTCCACCGTTTACGCTGTCACACTCCCGCATACGCAGGCGTCATCTGTTCATGACCGTTCGTCGCCGTAGCTTCGTCCTGAAGGGCAACAATGGTCTCGATGGGCTCGACCTCGGTTCCTAGAACAACTTCGTCGTAGGCCACGACGGGAAGCATCGGCAACGTCCGCGAGAGGACCCGGGCCAACGGACCACGCAGGCGGGCGTCGCAAAGCAGCACGGTCTTGTCCTTTCCCTTGTCCATGGCCGACTTCCAGGCATCCGCCGCCTTTCGGTTGAGCTCCATGGCCGCTTCGGTGGGGATGTTCAAGGCCAGTTCCCCATTCTCCTGGCCGAGCATCGAGGTCAGTTGGTGCTCGATCGACGGATCGAACGTAATAGCCGTGACGCTGCCGGAATCACCCTTGTACAGTTCCGTGATCGTCCGGCTCAATGACTTTCGAACGATCTCCGTGAGGGTGGCGGCGTTCTTCGTCTTCGAGGCGTTTTCCGCCAGTGCCTCGAGGATGGCGGTCATCTCTCGAATCGGGATGCCGCTTTTGAGCAGGTTCTTCAGCACGCGTTGAAGCATGCCGACCGAGACATCTCCCTCGGTGCCGACGACCTCACCGACCAGCGACGGCTGATTCTTGCGGAGCCGGTCGATCAGCAGTTGCACATCCTCACGAGTGAGCAGTTCGTCCGCGTGCCGCTTGAGCGTTTCCGACAGGTGTGTGATGAAGACGGATTCCGGGTCGATCACGGTGTAGCCGTTCAACTCGGCTGCCTCTTTGCGGTTTGCCGACACC
This sequence comes from uncultured Pirellulales bacterium, assembly GCA_964527825.1. GTDB lineage: Bacteria > Planctomycetota > Phycisphaerae > Sedimentisphaerales > Anaerobacaceae > JAFGLV01. The sequence continues at coordinate 664 of CAZGRF010000855.1, read as the reverse complement.
CACAGTGCGGGAAGCCCGTACACGGGTTCAGTAGTCCGGATACCTTCGACTTTCCCACTGGTGGTGCCGGGGTCCATCGCCAGGAACATTTCGGGTTCCAGAAGCCCTTTGGCTACGGGAATCTCGGAGAGCCTTATTTCGTAGGCATTCGGTTCGAGATTCAGGTCGTCACGGAGTCGGACCAGCGGCACGACGATGCCAAACTGCTGGGCGAACTGCCGGCGCAGGGCGCCGATACGGTCGAAGATGGTGTTGCTCCTGCGAGGATCGACCAACGCAATGAGTCGGACGCCGACATGGACAGAGACCCTGTCTACATCGAGCAGGTCCTCGACCGGTTCTTTTTCTGCTTTCTTTGCGGGTGTTTGCACGGCCTTGGACTGGGTCCTCTCGGCCTTGGCAGCCATGCGACCGACAAGGGCCGTGGCAGCCGCCAGGACCACGAACTGCACTTTCGGCATGCCGGGCACGAGCGCCATGGCGCCGATGACACAGGCCGCGGCCATCAGCGGCTGGCTGGTTCTGAGGAATTGGCGGGAAAGATCCTCGCCCACGCTGAAACTGGAAGAGATCTTCGTGACGAGGAAGCCCGAGCTGACCGAGATAATGAGCGATGGAATCTGGCTGACCAGACCGTCGCCGATCGAAAGGATCGAGTAGGTCT
>CAZGRF010000854.1:0-1724 GCA_964527825.1 uncultured Pirellulales bacterium | reverse complement strand
CCTGGACAAAACTGAAATTCCACCAGTGCTCCAACTGCCCGCTCAAGAAGCGCAAGAACAAGCACTGCCCCATCGCCAGGAACCTGGTGGGCATCGTGGAGAAGTTCGCCGACCTGCTCTCGCACGAAAAAGCCCGGGTCACGGTGGAGACCGAGGACCGGATCTACCAGAAAGACACTACCGTCCACGCGGGTCTCAGCTCTATGCTGGGCATAGTCATGCCCACCAGCGGATGCCCGGTAATGGAGCCGCTCAAGCCCATGGTGAGGTTCCACCTGCCCTTCGCCACCATCGAGGAGACCATCAACCGGATGACCTCCATGTACCTGTTGGCCCAGTATTTGAAAAAACAGGAAGGCCTGCCCCACGACTGGGACCTTAACGGCCTGGCCCAGATCTACTCGGACGTGAGCAAGGCCAACAAGGACTTCTCCCAGCGCCTGGCCCAGGCCGACGAGAAGGACGCCAACGTCAACGCCCTGGTGGAGCTGGACGTCTTCGCCTCCATGGTCCAGCTCCTGGCCGAGGACGCCATCGGCGAACTCAAGCCGTACTATTCGGCATACCTGAAGGAGTAGCTCGGTCCGCTCAGGGGATGAGGGTCTTCTTGACGGTTGTCTTTTTTCCCGCCTTGACAACCACATCCAGCGTCTCGTTGATCCCGCGTCCTTTGTTGACGATCTTGAGCTTGTGCCGGCCGGCGGGGAGCTCGATGTTCAGAAGCGGAGTAATGCCCAGCTTGCGCTTACCCAGGTGAACCTCGGTCCAGGGCTTGGTGTCGATGGTCAGCATGCCTTTCTTGGCCACGGGCTCCGTCCGCGGTGCCCGGGGCTTCTTGGATTCCAACGCCGGTGCGAACGCCAGGGCCAGCATCTCACCCGGCTGGCCCTTGATCGTCCGGGTGTCGGGGCGATACCCCTGGCACAACACCACAACCTTGTGCTCGGAATCCGGTTTAACCGGATGATCGATCAGGGGAGTCAAATCCTCGAGCGCCTTGCCGTCCAGCTCGACCCGGCAACCATCCGGTGTGGAGCGGACGGAGAGCAGCGCGGTTGCCGGCGGCTCGGCTTTGGCCGGCTGGACGGGAACCTCCGGCGGTGGCGGGGACGGGATGGCGACCTTGTCTTCTGCCGGCGTGGGTTCCGGGCTTCCACTAAAGAACCACAAGATTGCGGCTGCTACGGCGACACCCGCCAGGAAGAAGGCGATGATCCGGAGCAACCACGGACTGGCCGCCGGCTTGCCGCTTTCATCCTGGATGCGGGTGGCGGCATCGGCCAGATTACCTGCCTCGCTGCCGGATTGGGAAGGCATGGAATCGCTCTTGGGCTTGAGCGCACCCAGGGAGACGCCTTTGGCTCCCTTCTTGCGTATTTCCTCCAGGAGCCGCTTCTTGGTGCGCGCCCGCTTGCCCAGCACATCGTGCGCGTACCCGGCGATCTGTTGGGCGCCGGCCTCGATGGACTCCTGGCGCAGAAAGGACTTGATATCGGCGATCATCCCGGCGGCGTCCTGATAGCGGTCTTCGGGCCGCTTGCTGAGCGCTTTGTCTGCTACGGCGGCGAGCGCGGCGGGGGCATCCTTGCGCACTTCAAGAACCTTCGGAATGGGTTCGTCCATGATGGCGCGGATCATGGCCGGTTCGACGTCCCGCTTGAACAACCTCCGGCGGGTGAGCAACTCCCACAAGACAACCCCCAGGGAGAACAAGTCCGAGCGGG
>CAZGRF010000853.1:0-1724 GCA_964527825.1 uncultured Pirellulales bacterium | reverse complement strand
GTTCGAAGTACCGTCGAATCCGGTCATCATCCAGGATGCCGAAGCAGTCGATCACGGCCAGCGGCCCACCGGCCCACTTGACGACCTGGTTAGGATCAAGGCCCAGGTACGGCTTGTGCGGCACCGCCAGGATGACGGCCTCGGCCCCGCTAATGGCCTTGGCCAGGTCTTTTTCAACGGCGGCGTTGGTCAGACCGTCTTGGTTCCGGAAGAACCGGGCCCATGAGTGTCCGGGCGCGGGGTAGACGTCCTGCAGTTCAAGCTCGTACCAGTGGTCAACATACGGATCGTGGACGCGCGTCTCGGCGCCCATCTCGGTCAGTTTGCGGACGACCATCTCACTGCCGCTGTAGCGGGTGTCGCCGACATCCTGACGGTAGCTGGCGCCGCAGATCAGCACCTCGGCGCCGGCGATGTATCGGCCCATGTTGCGAAGAGCGTCACGCGTCAACTGGGCCACGTGCAGCCCCCGCGTGTCGTTGATGTCTATGGCGTTCGGCGTGATTTTGAAGATGGCATCGCCGTCCTCGAAGCCGAGAATGTGTTTGTAGGCCCAGTAGCCCAGTCCGCCGTCCTTGGGGAGGCAGTAGCCGCCGATGCCGGGTCCCGGGAAGATCATGTTGCTGTGTGTCGGACGCATCTTGATGGCGTTGATGACCTTGATAAGGTCGACGCCGTTGCGTTCCGCGAACAGGCTCCATTCGTTCAGGAACGCCAGCGTGGTGGCTCGGTAGGAGTTCTCCACGATCTTGGTGGTCTCGGACTCGATCGGGCGGTCCATGACGGTCAGCGGGAATTCTTCCGTGTTGAGAACCTCGCGCAGGAACTTCTCGACGCGGTTTCTGGCCTCGGCGTTGCAGCCCGAGCAGACACGCCAGAAGTCGCGAATGGAGGAGACGTAATGGCGGCCGGGCATGACACGTTCGAAACTGTGCGCCAGCAGCGGCTCGGACTGGATGCCGCGGGTGGCGAAGGCCTTCTTCATGATGGGCCAAGCGACGAACTCGGTCGTGCCGGGCGCGACGGTTGTCTCAATGAGGGTCAGACACTGCGGCTCGACATTCTCGCCGATGGTCCGCATGGTGGCTTCCAGAGCGCTCATCTCCGCTTCGCCGGTCCGCATGTTGCCGAGCTCGTGTTTCGTGTAGTCGCACTGGACGTCCACGACGACGCAGTCCGCCAGCTTCAGGCAATCGTTATTGTAGGTGGCTATGAGTGTCTTCTTTTCGAGCACACAGCGGGCGATCATCGGATCAACCTCGGGGTCCTCCGCCTTGACCGGAGACTGGCCGCGATTGAGCAGGGGGATCTTCCAGTAGCTGCGCGTGCTGGGCCGCTGACAGCCAATGACGAACTTGCTGGGCTTGCCGGTTTCCTTGCCGACTGTGTCGGCGATGATCGCGGCCATGACGGCTCCAACGAAGCCGACGCCCATCACGACGACCACCTCCTTACCCTCGTCTCTCGCCGCCTGGGCGAGAGCTTTGACACGCCCGAATTCAGCGGCATATTCCTCGGGTTTAGGCAATTCAAATCTCTCGCCCGCAGGACTCGCAGAAAAATCGCTCATGTCCGCAACCTTTCAATAGCTGTGCATATTGTGGGGCTCGGGACCCCGCGTTGCGACGCCTTTCACACGCCCGCCACGCCAACGGCGACAAGTTTAGCAGCAATCTAACCGTTATCAAGCCTTTTCTGGGACGCTGGAGGGACTGAATTGACCG
>CAZGRF010000852.1:0-1725 GCA_964527825.1 uncultured Pirellulales bacterium | reverse complement strand
GTCCAGCAGACGGCCAGAAAGCCCCCCATGAAGGTGTATCCGATGATGATCGTCCCGCCGATCACGACCGCCCAGAAATACGAGACGCCAAACGTCGATGCAAACAGCTTGCCCGCCGCAACGAGCCCACTCGATGCGTAGATGGTGAAGAAGATCAGGATCACGATTGCCGAGACGATGCGGAGCAGCCCTGTCGGATCGCCGAAGCGTTCTTCGAAAAAGCACGGCAGGGTGATGCTGTTAGTCTTCTGCGTGTAGAGGCGGAGCCGGCCGGAGACCAGCGCCCAGTTCAACACCGTCCCGATGAACAAGCCGATCGCGATCCAGGCATTGACTATGCCGCCGATGTAGATCGCGCCGGGCAGGCCCATCAGCAGCCAGCCGCTCATATCGCTGGCCTGCGCCGATAAGGCGGTGACCCACGCTCCCATCCGGCGCCCGCCGAGCAGATACTCTTCGATGTTCTCGTTGCGCCGGTAGAAGTAGAACCCAGTCCCCAACAAGAGGACGAGATACACAACAAACGTGATAGTCGTCGGTTCCGTCATGAGCTCAATCCAGCGGTCCGCCTGTCATGCCAGGTGGAGCTGTCCGGCGCAACGGGGGTGCAGCGCGAGTGGCCGTGCAGGCCGCCAGGGCACGCCAGGTATCCCGCCAACGCGTCGGGATTTTCGCGCTGCGGCCATGAGGAAGGCCCTTCGGGACTGACTACTGCCATCGACATTTGAACGATATTGGTTTGTCACAGTACAAGCATAGCGGCTGGACGCCGAGCAGAATTCCGGCAGCGCACCCGGAGATGCGATTCGCCTTCGCACGTAATCTGACAACGGCCAGCAGAGCGGCCCAACATGGCTTTTCGCCCAGACCGGAGAAAGCTGTTGCTTCTTCCGGCTGTTCGACCTCGGTGCCTCATACGCATAGCCCGCCCGCGCGAAGGCGGGCATAACCAGACGACTGTCTCAATAGGCGCCCTTGACGCGCATCTGGAGGGCGTACAGGCAATCACTGGCGGTGATGAACAGGGTGTGGCGGTCCTTGCCGCCGAAGCAGACGTTAGCGGTCCAGCCCTCGCGGATCGGGATTTGCTCGATCTGCTCGCCCTGGGGATTGAATACGGTGACGCCGCGTCCGGTCAGATAGACGTTGCCCTCACCATCCAGGGTCATCCCGTCGGAACCCATCGAGCAGAAGAGCGCCTTCTCGGAAAGGGTCGCATCCTCGTTAATCTTGTAGCGGTACGTCTTCCTGGCGCCAATATCGGCGATGTAGAGGAGCTTGCCGTCGGGCGTGCCGACAATGCCGTTCGGTTGGCGCAGGTCTTCGGTGACGCGGATCAACGTTTGGCGGTCGGGTGAGAGATAGTAGACGTGCTGGCCGTCCTGCTGCATGGCCGGGTCGCGCGTCCAATAGTCGCGCCGGTAGAGCGGGTCAGTGAAGTAGATGCCCCCGTCGGGCGCCATCCAGAGATCGTTCGGGCCGTTGAGCAGCTTGCCCTTGAAGTCCGTCTCGACTACGGTGACATTGCCGTTCGGATCGATCTTCCAGAGCTGGTTGTTCATGTCCGCGCAGGTCCAAAGATTGCCTTGCCTGTCGAAGAACATCCCATTGGACCGGCCGCAGGGCTTCATGAAGTCGGTCAGCTTGCCGTCCACGGACCATTTGCAGATCCGGTCGTTCGGTTGATCGGTGAAGAAGACGTTCCCGTCGGCGTCGGCGGCGGGG
>CAZGRF010000851.1:0-1729 GCA_964527825.1 uncultured Pirellulales bacterium | reverse complement strand
GTCACCAGCATGCGCCACGCGGTCAGATAGGCCAGGACGAATCCCCCCGCCTCTTCGTTACTGAGGTGCGTCGGTTTGGGATAGACGTTGGACGCCAGCACCGCGACCCTCTCGGCAAACGTACCGGCCCGGTTGAGCCCGATGATGCCGAAGGATGGGCACAGACTCCTCTCGCCCCGCTCGCACGCCTCGCAGTGCCCGCAGCCGATGCCGGGGTAGACAACGACCTCGTCGCCCACTTTGACATCCTTGACCTGCACCCCCACGGCCTGCACCACACCGACGGCGTCTGAGCCTAACACATGCGGCGTCTTCAACTGCGTGCCCGGTCGGCCTTTCCGCACCCAGATATCCAGGTGGTTCAGCCCGGCACAAAGGACCTTCAGCACGACCTCGTCGGCCGCCGGTTTCGGCTCCGGGACATCCTCGACGTGCACGACGTCCAATTCCCCGTGTCCATGAATCACTGCCGCTTTCATGACAAGCATCCCTCAAGACGGCTGAACGATCATCACGCCTTGACATCATAGCAGAACAGAACATCGCCGTGGCGCAGATAGAGCTTCCCATCGGAGATCACGGGATAGGCCCACGCCTTGCCTTGCGCGCCCGGGCGTGAAGGAAGCTTGAACGAACCCTTCAGGTTGTACTTTTCGGGTGTTGCCTCCACCAAGGCGAGCTTGCCGTCCTCATACAGGAAGTAGAGACAGCCGTCGGCGTACAAGACGCACCCGGACCCTCCGCCGGGCTGGTTCGCCTCGTGCCACATCACCTTGCCAGTCCGCATATCGATGCAGGAAGGCTCACCCTTGTTGTGGTTGTGTCCGCCGTAGATGTAGTCGCCGACCTTGAGAAATCCGCCGTGATGATTCTGGAATGTGTCTTTGTCCAGCCAGTAGACTTCCTGGGCCTTGACGCCAGTCCCATCAGGGACCAGCTTGAGCAGGGCCGCCCCGGTTTGATAGGCGGTCGACACAAACACGTAGTCACCGTTAACGACCGGTGTCGGAATGTTCGCAACACCGTTGGCCACGCGATTGTAGCCCCAGAGGAACCTGCCGTCTGCGGCCGCAACACCGATCAGGCCCTCATTGGTCAATTGGACATACTGTTTCACACCGGCCCCATGGCTGATGACGATGGAGGAATAGCCGGCCTCATCCTTACCGTTTGGCCCAATGTCGGGCATCGAAGTCCGCCAGACGATCGCGCCGGTCCTTTTGTCGAGGGCCGCGAGCGCCGCCCTGCGCCCGCCGGGCGTACACACCAGCCTGTCACCATCGACCAGCGGAGATTCACTGAATTTCCACTGCGGATTGCCGGCGCCGCCCAGGTCCGTCAGAAGGTTCTTCTTCCAGACGACATTCCCCTCGTCGACCGTAACGCAGACCACGTCGCCACTGGTGCCGATCACATACACGAAACTGCCATCTACGGTCGGGGTACAGCGCGGCCCATCCTGATGCGACGGGCCGACTCTGGCGGCCCATAATTCCTTCCGCGTATCGAGATCATACGCACAGACAAACTGGGCCTTCCCACCGGCAGCGTCACGGTCGCCCATTGAGTAGAGCCTGCCATTACTGATGGCGACGGTCGAGTAGCCCGTCCCGAGCCCTGTCATGTCCCACAGCAGCTTCGGCCCGCCCTTGGGCCACTGTCTCAGCAATCCCGTCTCTCGACAGACGGCGTCGCGGTTGGGCCCGCGGAACTGAGGCCAGTCTTCCGC
>CAZGRF010000850.1:0-1730 GCA_964527825.1 uncultured Pirellulales bacterium | reverse complement strand
GTGGTCACCCGCACTTTGCCCATCACCATCGCCGCGTATCCCGGGCACGAGGGCAAAGTCATCATCAACGCGGCAGAACCCGTGACTAATTGGATCAAGTGTACCGGCCCCGACGAGTGCAGCGGCAATCCGAACTGGAGCCATATCTACTGGGCGGACGTGGCGAGCGCCGTGGCTGCTCACCCGGACAGCGACTTTGCCGTTCGCCAGGTCTTCCAGCACGGCGAGCGTCTGCCGCGCTCCCGTTATCCGGACACCCTCTGGAGCTATCCCACGACCGTCGTGGACCCCAGGACCACATTCATCGACAGCACGCTGTCCAAGCCGACGGGCTACTTCAACGGCGCCGTGTGCCATATCAAAATAGCTCAGTGTTGGATCGAGCAAGTCCCCATCGCCAGCTCTTCCGGCTCCACGATCGTGGTCGCGACGAACGGGAACATCTCGACCCGGTTCGGCTATTACATCACCAGCGTGGTGGGCGAGATTAACGCGGAGGGTGAGTGGGCGTACGATGCGGTCCGCAAGCGGCTCTACCTCTGGCCCAAGGGCGAGGTGGCGAACAACGTGGAGTTCAGCTATCGAAAAGACTGTGTGTGCACCGATTACGGGGTCTCCTACGTCGTCGTGCGCGGCTTGACGATGCGCTACGCCTACGAGTTCGGCGCGTGGCTGTACCATGCGAACAACATCACGATCGAGAACAATACGATCGAATATGCCTTCCGGTACGGCATCGACTTGCGGTCTACGTGGGGGCCCTGCAACGACAATCAGATCCTCCGCAACACCATCAAATACTCCGCCAGCCGTGCCATGAATGTGAGCGAGGCGGCCTTGCGCTGTAACATTGAGGGCAACACCGTTTATGCCACGAGCGTGGAGCACTACGGGGGAGGCCTCATGAATGATGCCGGCACAGGGGTCTACGTTGTGGGTCCGTTCGCCCGTGTCTACAACAACCGGATCGACCGCACGGGCGGCACGGGTCTGTTTCTGCACGGCGGGGCCCTCAACCGGGAAGTCTGTTACAACTACATTACCAACTCGGCTCTCGCCATGGCGGACACAAGCGCCCTCTATATGGCGGGCCGCACCGACGGACCGGACATGGACCACATCCACCATAATATCATCGAAGATACGCCGGGCTGTCAAACGATGGAGAAAAGCCACGATGTCGGCGCGCCTGTGACCCCCGAGAGGTACGCCGGCATGGGCACCGGCATTGGCGTGGACGAAGAAGCCAACAATCGCATTGTGGAGGACAACACGGTTATTCGCTCCAGTTGGATGGGTATCGGTGTCCACTGGTCGCCCGGCAATACCATCCAGAGAAACACGCTGTACGGCAACGCAGTGGGCCAGATCCAACTCGACGGCAAGAACGAGGAGCATAAAGCGATCCTCGGTGAGGTCGTCCTGGACAACATCCTGTTCGCCACCAACGCGACACAACGAACGCTGTACGTCAGCATGAACTACAACAACGTGCACTTCGGCCAGTCGGACCGGAACTGCTTCTACAATCCCTATGCCTCCATCCATATCTTCCTGAGCCGCTATCTGACCCCCTACAGCGGAGAGTACCACGACTACTTGAACCTGAGCGGCTGGCAGGCCATGTCCGGGTACGATCTCAACTCCAGGGAATTCTCCTATCTCGATCAGCTTCCTGATGTGATTCTGGCCAGTCCGGTGCAATCGCGGATCGTCTATAACGCGTCGCT
>CAZGRF010000849.1:0-1732 GCA_964527825.1 uncultured Pirellulales bacterium | reverse complement strand
TTAGCCTGTTCACCCGTCCGCAATACAGCCACTACTACTTCGGCGATTACTACGATAGCTTCTATATTGGCATCGGCATTTTCCCGTGGTTTGAGTGCGAGCAGCGACACACGTGGTATGACCCGATTTATGTCCATGACCGCTGGCGCCATCACAAGGATGAACCGCGATGGGAAGAACACGAGCGGCAGGAATATGACCGTCGCCGAGCCGATAAGACACTTCGACCGCCGAGGACGTATCGCGAGATGGAGAGCAGCGTGAGCAAGATGCCTCAGTCCCAGCGAAGGAACTTCGAGATAGCTGCGCCGCTGACAAGGGTTATCACCAGAAAGACGACGACGTTCAAGTTCGAGCAGACTAACCCGGATGCTCGACAACAGCTATCGAGGCATGCCGATGACGTTCACAAGTTTGTCGAGGAGCGAAGTCATTGGGAATCACAGGGTGCTGGTCGTAAGGCAGGCCCGCCCGCGATGGAGCGCGCTCCATCGGCCGAGTCTAAAGAAATGGCGCCACCGGTGAAGCGCAAAGGACCGGAGATGAGGCCACCGGAACGCATGGAATCAGCGCCTGCAGACCGTGCGCGTCGCGGCGAAGTGCCAGGCAGCGGCCGGGAGGGTTCAACGACTTCGCCCGAGCGGCAAAGGCCGGCAAAAGTTTCGCCGCGTGAAGCCGAACAGAATCAGCCGGACAGGGTGAAGGTTCGGACCCCGCCGGTGGGCGGCAAACAGGGAGGCGGCTTTTCCCGGAAAGGGCTGCCATCTCGGCCGGCTGAAGAACAAAATGATCTAAAACGAAGTAGACACCAACGTTACTGAAGGAGAGACCATGAGCCAACAGACCCCCGTCAGCAAGCCGATCTACAGTCTTTTGCCCACGGACGTCGAAGGATTCGATTCCCTGGCGGAGCTTGCCCTGGATATGCGCTGGTCGTGGAATCATTCTGCCGACGAAGTGTGGAGGCAGATTGATCCCTCGCTTTGGGAGCTCACCCAGAATCCCTGGGTCGTTCTGCAAACGGTCTCGCGGGACCAACTCAATCATATGTTAGCCGATCCCGCCTTCCGTAAGAAGGTGGATGACCTTGTGCAGGCCAAGCGTCAGGAGACAGAATCACCCGCGTGGTTTCAGCAAAATCATTCGCGGGCGCCGCTGACCTCTGTCGCTTATTTCAGTATGGAGTTCATGTTGAGCGAAGCGCTCCCCATCTACTCAGGCGGGCTGGGCAATGTGGCCGGCGATCAGCTCAAAGCTGCAAGCGATCTGGGTGTGCCCGTCGTCGGCGTGGGGCTGCTCTACCAGCAAGGCTATTTTCGCCAGGTGATCGACAAGGACGGAGCGCAACAGGCCCTTTTCCCCTACAACGATCCCGGGCAATTGCCGATCACGCCTTTGCGCCAAGCGAACGGGGAGTGGTTGCGCCTGGAGCTCGACTTGCCTGGTTACCCGGTCTGGCTGCGCGCCTGGCAGGTCCAGGTTGGCCGGGTGAAGCTTTACCTGCTCGACAGCAATGACCTCGCGAACCTCCCGGCTCACCGAGGCATTACCAGCGAGCTTTACGGGGGTGGGCCGGAGTTGCGTCTCAAGCAAGAACTGCTTCTCGGGATCGGCGGGTGGCGCCTGCTCAATGTGCTCGGGATCAAGCCAGAAGTGTGCCACCTGAATGAAGGGCATGCGGCCTTCGCCGTGTTGGAACGGGCTCGAACCTTTATGGAAGAGACCGGGCAGC
>CAZGRF010000848.1:0-1736 GCA_964527825.1 uncultured Pirellulales bacterium | reverse complement strand
GCTAATTGCGCCCGCACCTCGCCGCACGAGCCTTTGGCGATGTACAGAAACTGCACCAACCCCGTCGTACTACCCCGCTGGGACCCTTTACGGCATTCGGCCCTTTCTGCAACCGGGGCTCCAGGAAGCGCGGCGAGGCAGCGAGGCCCTATAACGTGAAAGTGCATATTATGCAGAGTTTTTCCTTGAACTTCCGCTTTAAGTTTGCATAATATATAAAGACTTGGGTTCGGCCTTTCCGATAAGGAGGACCAAACAAGGATGAGGTCAAGAATCAGGGCCGCGAAAGCCGGTGGGTCCGACAGGCATCCGCAGTGGCAATTGGCCTATCTGGAGGCCGCTGAGAAGGACGCGCGGAAGTTCTTAACGGAGGAGCAATATGCTCACGTCGTTCAGCTCTTCGATGAACTGGCCTGCGAGTCTGACCCAACCAAGAGCCAAACGCAGAATGTCGAGAAGATCGACGAGTTCTACGAGCTCAAGGACAAGGGCGGAATCTTAGGAAGAATCAACGTCAGGGTCTACTTCACGGTGATAGGAGACAGGAAACTGATCCTGGCGTTGCACGCGTACAAGAAAGAGGACGAAGGCAAGGCGCCGCCGCATGTCGTGACTTGCGTACGGAACAGGCTGCGAGTCGCCACGAAAGAGCTTGGACAGAAGGGAAGGAGTGGGGACCATGCAAACACTTGAGAGAACTAAGGATAGATCGGATCCGATTTTGCCTGAACACCTGGGGCCCGAACACATTGCCGTGGCCTTTCTCGTGCAGCGTTTCCAGGAAATGCCGGCGGAAGCATTCGCAGACATCGTCTCGCTTGCCAAGCAATGGACCGATCCGAGTACGCCGCGCGAGTATCGCGGCGAGATATTTGAGACCATACGAGAGATCCTGTTCCCGGAACTTGTCGGCGGTATCCGCTTTGGACGCGCCGGCTCCACAGAGGAGATGCCCGAGAAGCTCCTACGACGTGCGAATCACGTTGGGAGCACAATCAAGAGGATACGCGAAGGAAGAGGGCTTACGCAAACACAGTTGGCAAGAGAGACGGGTTTACCACAGCCCCACATATCACGACTGGAGTCCGGCGCGCACAGTCCATCCATGAAGACTATGGAGAAGATCGCCAAGGCATTGGGCGTGGCTGTTGGAGATCTTGATCCGTCCCATTAAGTCTGCGTAATGCTAACCGGCGGCCTTCCGGCAGAGTGAGAGAGCAGCTACGCCAGGGAATCGTTCGACCAGTCGAACAGATACTTGTCATGAGGGAACTGATGCAGAAGGTGGACAAAGCCAAAGGCAAGGTCGTCAAGCACGTGACCGGCAGTTGTCTGACCGTCAAGGCCAGCAAGACGAAGAATGGCAAGACCAGCAAGGCCGCATCCGCCCTACCCTTCGCCCACCGAACCCCAACCCAACTCCACGCCTCGACCTACGCCCTCAAACGGGATTGAGCCGGCTCAGACCCGGACCGCGCCGCTTCGCATCACCTCACATGGCTTTTTCGGGCAAATGCTCACGCATCTGGGCGTGCGACTCACGGATCGCCCCTCTGATGCCCGATGAGATCGCCAATCTGCGAAGAATACGTGCGACTATGATTGACCCGCCCCATCGCCGAGGCCATAATGTGCCTGAGATATCCTTGTTGAGACAGGGGATGTTATGCGGAAACGACATAAGAACTCCGCTGGCGAGCTCGGCAATGCTAAGGCTTCGGTGTTATTGGCTTTGC
>CAZGRF010000847.1:0-1741 GCA_964527825.1 uncultured Pirellulales bacterium | reverse complement strand
ACGCACATTCACCCGACCCTGCCGACCGGCACGACCTTCATTCACAGCAGCCCCGGCGCCGAGCGCGGAGGCATCGCCTACTTCCCCAACGCCAACAACGATTTCGACTTCGACGTCTTCAAGGGCGCCGTCGAGCGGCTGGCGCCTAGGATCGTCTATTACATGTACTCGGGCCTGTCGGACCGCGCCGACGCGCACGACGGGCGCGATCTGGCGGAGTTCATCAGATGGTGCCGGAATCGAGGGGCCGTGACTATTGCTGACAGCCATACCCTCACAGGCAATCCCCGGAAGCTGATCGCCGAGGGCGCCGCCGTGGCCGAATACCGGCTTCTGAAGCCGCTGCTGCCCGAGCTGGACGTCTTCTTCACCTCGTCCGACGAAGCGAAGTTGATCGAGAACACCCTCGCAGGTCCGCGCGACTGGACCCGGACCGACGAGCATGAGAACAACACGCACTTTCTGGACTTCATCACGAGCAGGTTTTGGCAGAACGACGGACGGACCCGGCTGTTCGGCGTGACCGTTCACGACGGCGCGTATGAGAAGCACCGGCATCCTGATGGGCACACCGGCAGGCCGGCCAAAGTCCGTACCGATTCGCTCGCAGGCGAAGTCGTCGACCTGGTTGGCGCAGGCGACTCGTTCCGGGCCGGTTTGATCGCCTATATGGCACGCAACCTCGACGACTTCGAGCGCGGGACAATCGACTTCGAGCAGGCCGTGCAGACAGGCAACCGGTTCGCCTCACTGTTTATCACGGCGCCGCTGCACGACCGGTACGGACCGATCAAGGAATACGCCCGGACCCTGCAATCTTGACGCAGGGGACAAGCATTGAATCGCATTGGAGCAAAGAAGATGGCGAAGAAGAGCACGCAATTCAAGTGGCAGGACAAGGTCTCAAACCACGCGCAAGTGGGCGGCATCGAGACGTCCGTACTCGACAACGGCTTGGGCAAGGGAACCCGCATCGCCTGGGTCAACACGGGCTCAGGATTGCGTTACAAAGTCGTGATCGATCGCGCGCTCGACATCGTCGATGCCTTCCACAATCAACACAGCCTGGTCTGGCTCAGCCACGCCGGTGTGACCGCGCCGCGGCCAGACGCCAATCGGGGCCTGGAGTGGCTCTGGTCCTTCGCGGGTGGCCTCGTCACCACCTGCGGCCTGACCCACGTGGGAGGCCCGGACAACGACGAGTCAGGCGAGCGCGGTCTGCACGGGCGGATCAGCAATATCGCAGCCGAGGTCGAGTCCATCGTTCAGCCCGACCTCCGCAGCGGCAGACCCCAGATGAGCATCACCGCCGTGACGAGAGAGGCCCGCGTCTTCGGGCCTACGTTGGAACTGCGACGCACCATCACGAGCACACTCGGAGAGGCTGCGATCCGGATTCACGATGTGGTGACGAACCTGGGGAACACTCCTACACCGCACATGATGCTCTATCACTGCAACTATGGCTGGCCTCTCGTCGACGACGGCACGCAGATCGTCTGGAAAGGGACGTGCCGGTCGCGCGGGCTGGACATGGACAACGCCATCTTCAATGACAAGCGGGACTACCGCGTTTGTCAAAAGCCGTTGGAGGCCCATCGGGGCGGCGGCGAGGCCTGCGGCTTCATCGATGTCACCGCCGACAAGGACGGCGTTTGTACGATCGGCCTGTACAATGAGAAACTCGGCTTGGCCGTTGCGACAAAGTATAAGAAGAAGCAGCTACCCTGCATGGCCAACA
>CAZGRF010000846.1:0-1742 GCA_964527825.1 uncultured Pirellulales bacterium | reverse complement strand
GCTTGCATTTGGCCGACAGAAAGGGTATAAGAATGAATTCTATGTTCTTTGCGGTGAATCCCTATCGGCAGCCAAGCGTTGGCTGCCCTCTAAACTAAACCTGAAGGTATAAGGAGCAGCAGAAAATGGCTTGTCATCTGGCAATCGCAGGAGTGACCGGTGCGGTCGGTCAGGAATTCCTGAGCATCCTCGAAGAGCGTAACTTCCCGTTCGACACGCTCAAGGTGCTTGCCAGCAGCCGCTCCAAGGGTAAGAAGATCACGTTCAAGGGCAAGGAATACACGGTCGAGGAGCTCACGACGGACAGCTTCGAGGGTGTCGATATCGCTCTGTTCAGCGCCGGCGCCTCGCGCAGCCGGGAGTTCGGGCCCGCGGCGGTCAAGGCCGGCGCGGTGGTGGTGGACAATTCGTCCGCCTTCCGGATGGATCCCGAAGTGCCGTTGGTGGTTCCCGAGATCAACCCCGAAGCGATCAAGCAGCACAAGGGCATTATCGCGAACCCGAACTGCTCGACGATTGTCGGGATCGTGCCGGTCTGGCCTCTGCACCGGGTCAACCCGGTCAAGAGGATGATCGTGAGCACCTATCAGGCCGCCAGCGGGGCGGGTGCGGCCGCGATGCGCGAGCTGCAAATCCAGAGCCGTGAGATTCTCGACGGCAAGCCGCCCACGATGGAGGCGTTCCCGTATCAGATCGCGTTCAACTGCTTCAGCCATAATTCGGCGCTGGGCCCGAACGGGTACAACGAAGAAGAGATGAAGCTGGTCAGAGAGACCCGGAAAATCTTCAACTGTCCGGAGATCAACATCACGGCCACCTGCATTCGGCTTCCGGTGATGCGGACTCACTGCGAGAGCATCAACCTCGAGTTCACCGAGCCAATGACGCCGGAGAAGGTGCGGGAGCTGCTCGCCGCCGCGCCGGGCGTGACCGTGCTGGACGACCGCGAGCACAATCGCTTCCCGATGCCCATCGACGCTTCCGGTAAGGACGATGTCTACGTCGGCCGGATTCGCCAGGACGAGTCGCTGCCGGACGGACGCGGCATCAATATCTGGGTCGCGGGCGACCAGTTGCGTAAGGGCGCCGCGCTGAACGCAGTTCAGATCGCCGAGAAGCTGCTGGAGATGTAGAGACGACCCCCGGAATGATGGAATGTTGGAATACTGGAATAATGGGTAGAGATACCTCCAACATTCCATCATTCCATTCTTCCATTATTCCTGTGTTCAAAGGATGGCGCTGCGCAACGTCAAGCTGACGATTGCCTACGATGGCAGTCAGTACCACGGCTGGCAAATCCAGCCCGGCTTCACGACCGTCCAAGGGGTCATCACGGAGACGCTGTGCACTCTGTTCGGGCCCCATGCCAGAATCTGCGGGGCCAGCCGGACGGACGCGGGCGTCCATGCCTTGGGCCAGGTCGGGCTTATTCAAATCGACTCGCCGATTCCCACCGAGAACCTCGTCCGCGTCATCTCCGACAAACTCCCTGACGATATCGTGATCGTCAGGGCCGAGGAAGTGCGGATGGGCTTCGACGTGATCGGCGAGGTCACGAGGAAGCTCTATCGTTACACGATCTACTGCGGTCCGGTGCGTCCCGTCCTGCATTTGCGGTATTGCTGGCATATCTCGTCGCGGCTGAACGTGGCGCCGATGGCCGCCGCGGCCAAGGTGCTGGTGGGCCGGAAGGATTTCAAGTCCTTCGCCTCCGCCGCCGACAGTCGGGACGACTCGGT
>CAZGRF010000845.1:0-1745 GCA_964527825.1 uncultured Pirellulales bacterium | reverse complement strand
GGCGTACATCTGCCTGAGATCAATATCGTCGATTTCTTCAAGAGCGGCTATCTGCCTGAGACTATGGTCAACTTCCTCGCTCTGCTCGGCTGGAATCCGGGCGACCAGCGTGAGGTGATGAGCGTCGAGGAGCTGATCGAGGCGTTCGACCTGTCGCGACTGACCAAGAGCAACAGCTTGTTCGACCGCCAGAAGCTGATCGCCTTCAATACCGAGCACATTCGCATGACGCCGAAGGAGACGCTGCTGGACCACTTCAAAGCGTATCTGGCGCAGGTCCAGTCGCCCCTGCGGACGGCCGACGATGAGGTCTTGCTGAAGGTGCTGAAATTGTGCGAGGGGGCGCGAACGCTGGAGCAAATCGACCAGAAGAGCCGGTTCCTCTATGTCGCTGACGAGAAGATCGAGTTCGATGAGGCAGCCGTCAAGAAGGTGCTGCTCAAGGGCCAAGCCCTGGAGGTCCTCCAGATCGTGCGGGACCGGCTGGCGGTGATGGATGAATGCACCGAGCAAACGCTCGAAGACATGCTGCGCGGGCTGGCGGAGGAACGACAGGTCGGGCTGGGCAAGGTGGCGCAGCCGCTGCGGGTGGCGCTGTGCGGGACGACCATCAGCCTGCCGATCTTTGACTCGGTCAACCTGCTCGGCAAGAAGCGGACCCTGACGCGCATCGACGCGACGCTCAAGGAGTTCGGCGCACCCACTGAAGCGGAGAGGAAATAGCGATGTCACTATTGGTCACAGGTTCGATCGGAATCGACACGGTGCGGACGCCGCACGGCGTCAGTGAGGACTGTATTGGCGGCTCGGCCATTTACTTTTCCATGTCGGCCAGCTTCTTCGCGCCGGTCCGGTTCGTCGGCGTCGTGGGCAATGACTGCCCTTTCGACATCCCTGAGATTTTCGTCGGGCGGGACGTGGATCTGGCCGGACTGGAGGTGCGCAAGGCCAGCAAGACGTTCCGTTGGGCCGGCAGCTACATGGAGAGCATGGACGACCGGGTGACGGACCGCCTGGAGCTGAACGTCCTGGCCGAGCATCCGCCGGCCGTGCCCAAGGCGTTCGCCGACAGCAAGTTCGTCTTCCTGGCCAATACGATGCCGAAGCTCCAGATGGAGTTGCTCGACCAGGTCAAGGTGCCCGCGTTCGTCGCAGCCGATACGATGAACTGCTATATCACCGACTACATCGACGACCTCAAGCAACTCCTGGAGCGGATTCACTGTCTGATTATCAATGCTGAAGAGGCCAAGCTGCTGGCGCGGGAGTTCAGTCTGATCAAGGCCGCCGAGAAGATCCTGGCGATGGGTCCGCCTGTCGTCGTCATCAAGAAGGGCGAATCCGGCTCGATCATGTGCCTCGACGACGACAGCATGTTCGTTCTGCCGGCCTACCCGACCGCGGCCGTCCGGGACCCGACCGGCGCCGGCGATAGCTTCGCAGGTGGATTCATGGGATACCTCGCCGAGGTCGGGAGAGAAGACCTCCGCACGCTGAAGACCGCCGTAGCGTATGGCACGGTCGTGGCGTCATTTACGATAGCCGATTTCTCCCTGGACGGCCTGACCGCCGTGACACGCGCGGACATCGATGAGAGGCTTGCAGCCTTCAGGCAATATACGAGTTTCTAAGACCGAGACATTAGGGATGCGCTGCTTCATCGCGATCGACATTGACGAAGAGATTCGAGCCGGCCTGCGGGATTTGCAGCAGGACATGGCCGAGGCCGCCAACATCAAGAAGAG
>CAZGRF010000844.1:0-1747 GCA_964527825.1 uncultured Pirellulales bacterium | reverse complement strand
TAGTTTTTATCGCTGTAGGCACTCCTTCCAAGGAAGATGGCCAGGCCGATCTTTGCCCAGACCGCTCATGGCGGGCATTTCGGCCGAGAGCTGCCCGATTTCACCTGGGAGAAGACCGACATGGTCGAGCGACTGCAGAAAGCCGCCGGCCTCAAACCCAGGAAGTAGAAACTCACACGGTTTACCTCATAAGGAAGGCCCGGTCCGTCACCGGGCCTTTTTCATTGGCCCGCCAAGAAAGACCCTTTTGGTGTCACCTCAGCAATTCTCTGTAAGTCCCGGCGGGGAACTGAGTCTAATATGGCAGCCATGGCAGACAGACTTGAGGAACAGGCCTTGGTGGAGCGGTTCCGCCGGGGAGATGATTCTGCGTTCGACGGGATCGTGGAGAAGTATGCGGCCGAGATCGCAGCCTTTGCCAATCGTCTGCTCGGCTGGCCCCAGGACGTGGAAGACGTCGTACAGGATGTCTTCATCTCAGCGTTTGCAGGCCTCAGGAAGTTTCGCGGCCAATGTCGCCTGCGAACGTGGCTCTTTACCATCACCATCAACAAATGCCGCCGGCATCGATATCGGCGTCTCTCCTGCGTCCGCGAAGTCGCGATGGGCGACGAACCGGACCTGCCCTCGGATGAGACCGCCGAAGCGGGGGCGATAAGTGCCGAGACACTTGCCCATGTTCGGCGGGCGGTGCGGACCTTGCCGCCCAGGTATCGGGAGGTCGTGGTGCTTCGATATGTCGAAGGGCTGGCGACGCACGAGATCTGTGAGTTGCTCGGAATCACTGCCAACGCCATGCAAGTGCGGCTGCATCGCGCCAAGAGACAATTGAAAGACAGCCTGGACGGACTGATCGAGGAGAAATCGTGAACGACGAGAGAATCAGAGAGTTGCTTGTGAATGCCGACCGGGCCGCCCGACCGGCGTCGTTCGGCCCCGTGACCGCCGCCGGGATTCGCCGGCGGGTGGGCCGAAGGCGAATGACGGTCGTCGGGCGGCCTGCTGCCGCAGCGGCTGTGTTGCTGTTCGCCGTAGGCGTATGGTGCGTCTGGCCCGGGACGAAGAAGCCGGCCTCTCAAGGTGAGCAAAGAATCGTCTCGCTCGAAGAGCAGGTCAAGCAACTGCAGGTCCAGACGGAGGCCACCCTGACGCTGGTCCGGGACGTGCTGGCCCAGGAGCGGCAACAGCAGCGACTCGACGCCCTGGAGGCCGAATTGGCAAGCATCCGCGATCCGATGGAAGAACTTCGGGAGCAGGCCGACAAGACGGCCTTTACGCTCGTCTACCAGGCGAATCGCTTCCAGCGCGAGCTGAACCAGACGCAATCGGCGGTCGAGGCCTACGAGCAGGTGATCCGCCTGTTCCCCCAGAGTCGCTGGGCGAACGAAGCCAGAAAGAAACTCGCTGAGATCAGGACCAACCGAACTGACCCGATCTGAAATATAAGGAGAAACAAAAATGCGAACTCTGCGAAACAGTGTCATCTGTCTCATGACGGTCTGGGCTTTGGCCGGCATAACGGTCTTCGGTTCCGAACAGGAGCTTTCCAATACACGCAGCGCCAGTTGCGTTGTAAACATCACGATCAATCCGGCCGTCATGCCGCTGGGCCGCGACACAGTCCGAAGTCTGATCTACAGTTCCCGCGTAGCGGGGCAAGCGACCCGCGAGGTATTTGGCGCCCCCGATGCCCTGGCAGACGTCGAAGAGAGTATCGAGATCGAATGGCTCTCACAGACCGGCTACG
>CAZGRF010000843.1:0-1757 GCA_964527825.1 uncultured Pirellulales bacterium | reverse complement strand
GCCCCGACCTTCCGCGACGCCCTCGAAACACAGAAGGTCTGCGACGCCGTGCTCGCCAGCGCGAAGTCCGGCCAGTGGGTGGAGATCGACTGATAAAGGTGCGCCCTAAAACCCGTGTGGGACCGGCTTCCAGCCGGTCGGTTTTCAGGGTTTTAGAATCTTCCTTCGAGACATGTGTGCCGGATGCGCGCGTGTTCTCGAAGGCGGCAGATGTCTGTGTTGCGGCCCACAGAGAGGCGGGTCGCCTTGGGATGTACTCTAGTTCGAGTTGGCCATGGTTTCGGTGCTTGGCGCCGAGCGAAAGGAGATGTCACGATGAGAAATCGCTACTGGTGGCTGATGGTGGGTGTGGCGGCGTGCGTGGGCGGTTCTCTGTTATGCCTGGGCGACGCCAAGTCGGGCAAGAAGAAGGTCCTGTTCTATTCGCAGTCGTTCGGGTATCGGCACTCGGTGGTGACCCGGCCGCTGACCGGCGAGCTGTCGCACGCCGAGAAGATCTTCAAGGAGATCGCGACCAAGGCCGGCTACGAGGTATTTCTCTCGCAGGATTTCCACGACCTCGATGGCGACCAGTACAAGCAGTATGACGCCATCGTGTTCTACACGTCGGGTAATCCGCTTATTAACCGTGAGAACATGCTGAAGTGGGTGCGTGATGGCGGGGCCTTCATCGGCATCCACGCCGCCACGGACTCGTTTCGCTCAGACACGCCCTACGCCAAGGCTTGGCCGGAGTATGTCAAGTTGATCGGTGCGGCATTCCGCGGCCACAAGCAACAGCGAGTAGCCACGCTCAAGGTCGAGGTGCCGGATCACCCGGCCACGCGCATGCTCAGCGATGGCTGGAAGCTCCAGGAAGAGTACTACTTGTTCTCCAACTTCTCGCGAGACAACGTCCGGGTCCTGATCAGCGCCGACACCGCCAAGACACCCAAAGCCGATCTCGAGGCCATGGGCATGGAGCCCGGCGGCGACTACGCCATGGCCTGGACGAAAACCGAAGGTAAGGGGCGGGTCTTCTACACCGCGCTCGGCCATCGCGAGGACATCTGGACCAACCCGAAGTACCAGCAGCATCTGCTGGGTGGAATCGCCTGGGCCCTGGGCGACGCCAAGTGACTCGAAACGTCCGCTCCCTCACGGTAGAGGATCGTCGGGCGCCGCGTGGCATGATGAATCGTCTGCCATGTCTGGTGCTATGCCTGTTGCTCATCGGCTGCGGCCCGCAGGCCCAGCAAATTGTCTCGATCGATGACGCGCTTCATCGCCCCGATTCACGGCACGGGACGTTTGGCCCGACGGGCAAACGCCTGTTCACCGAGCGCCTCGACGACGGCTTCGGCATCCGCGGCCAGTTCTGCTACATCCATCACGCCGACATCCGCGACCCGATCCGGCTGGCGTTGCAAGAAGACGGCCGCCCGGCGGCAATGAAGACCGAGCGGGTCGACTGGTACCCCAGCCATCTGGTCGTCCGCTCCCGGAGCGGCCAGATCGAGATGAACGAAACCAAGTTCATTACGGATGACGATACGCTTGTCGATCTGGTCGCGGTCAGGAACAACTCGAAACAACGGGTGGAGTGCCTTCTGGAACTGACTAGCGGCCTGGCCAAGGTCGCCCAGCCGACCAAACGCGTCGGTGGCGGACCCGATCACCGGATGTTCGGCTCGGTAGAGTTGTACGGCATGAAGGTTCACGGGGTTCTCGTCGCCGACGGCTTCAAGCTACGTCAGGACTTGCCCAGTCTCGCACGT
>CAZGRF010000842.1:0-1757 GCA_964527825.1 uncultured Pirellulales bacterium | reverse complement strand
CCATGGCCCGCCAGCAACCCCGCTACCGACCCGCACATCCCCAGCAACAACAACCCCAAGCCCATGCGGTCGGCGATGGTTTCTTCGTCCTGACTGGCCTGCAGCGTCATGGTCTGGTTGAGCTGGCGGTATTCCTCGGTGGGTTGAAGGACCTCCTTATCGGCAATGACGTCGATAGCTTCCACAATGGCTTGACGATGGTCGTCGGCGGGACCCCCGGCGGAAACCCGCGAAATCACGTCGAAAAGCCGAGCGTACCCGCCGGCGATCTGGTCGAGGAGGTCCCGCTCCTTAGGCGTGGTCGCCAGGCCGCGGGCGATTCCGATCCATCGATCGACGTTGTCGTGCAGCGACCGGATCATCGCCGGGTCGGGCTCTTGATCCAACAGCAACCCGATGGCCAGCCGGTTGCGGAGTCTCTGGCAATTCAACTGGATCTCTTCGGCGGCCCGGGTTTTCGCAAGGCTCGCGCCCATGAGCCGCGTGGTCTGTCGTTGAAGTTGGTGAAGATACCAGGCAGCCAGTCCCCCCAAAAAGAGGAGACCAAAGCTGACGGCCAGCGTGGGTGCTACGATCCGCCACATCAGCGGACGCTTCATCCCGCGACGTTCTTCGGCATCGGGCATGGGGACCTGTACACAAAATGGACAATCGGGCGGATTCTGCAAACGTTGGAAGGGTAGCCGCTGCCGAACCGATTGCCTAGGGTACGAGGGTCCGTTGCTAACGGCCCATCACCAGGATTTCAAGCCACACCCAGGCGGCCATCGCCAAGCACAGGACGACCAACAGGGCAAGGACACGCGAGATCCAGCAATTTCGCGCCGAGGGTAACCGGTGATCGCGGCCTATAGCTGAGACGCAGAATGGACACGCCTTCGCCTCCGGATCGCCGGCGTCCGCCCATTTGGCTTCCGGCGAATCGTCATTTCCGGCGTTCGTCGTGTCGTCCCGCGTCGGATGATCCAGTCTCGATACTGCCATTTGTCATTCCCTCGCTTCCCGCGTTTGTGATCTTCGAGGGCCGCGCAGCGAGCGAATGCCTCGATGTGCGTTCTCTCGCCAACGGGAGTTTCGAGGCATGCCGCAGGACACGACTGCGGACGCGAATCGCAACCACCGCGCCATCGTTGTTCGATGCAAGACGTGCGAGCAAAACTCGTGCCAATCGGTCCCGGATGGGCGATTCGACCAGCGTGCCCACCCATCGGCGACCTTCTCGGCGAAAACGCTCCGCTGCGCAGCAGCAATTCAGCTCTGACGTGCCTAGACCGGACAGGGCCATCGACCCACCGGGGGGCACCAGACTGTGTGCAAGTGGCCATTTCATGGACAACCGAGTGGGCGGCCGGACTCGCGTCGAGCACTAGCCGACGAAAGAGGCATGTCCTCGCACACCGCTAGTTGGCACGGAAATTGCTGAAAAGCTCTTGCTGATTCCCGGAATAACGTCAGCCGCCGTGCCTGCACGGGCGTTGGAATGCGCAGTTGCTGAAGACGTCGGGCAGGTCCGACGGCTAACCATAATTCGCTCCGTACGGCTGTAGTGTTACGAAAGAAGGACGTGTCTGATGGCGCAAGAAAGCATGACCGGGCAGCAAGCCGACGTCTTGCCGATCCTCCAATCGAAGGACGAAATCAGGGCATTCTACAACAAGATCGCGAGGGTCTACGACCTGCTGGCCGAGCGATCGGAGCAGCGGCTGCGAGATCGGGCGATCGACGTCCTGAACCCGCGGCCCGGCGAAGAACTGCTC
>CAZGRF010000841.1:0-1757 GCA_964527825.1 uncultured Pirellulales bacterium | reverse complement strand
TCGCGTTCCTTGCCGGGGGTGTACTGCTGCTGAT
Organism: uncultured Pirellulales bacterium; assembly: GCA_964527825.1. Taxonomy (GTDB): domain Bacteria; phylum Planctomycetota; class Phycisphaerae; order Sedimentisphaerales; family Anaerobacaceae; genus JAFGLV01. Next base: position 1,723 of record CAZGRF010000841.1, on the reverse strand, counting down.
CTTCGGGGTCAGCGCCTTGGAGTCACTCAGCTCGGATATCTCACGGGTCTTCACTGGATCACCTACCGAAAAGGCCGTATGGATGCTGATCGGCGGGGTGGTGCTGTCCATCAGCGGTCTGGTAGGGCTGTTGCGTGGAACAAAGGCAGCAGCCTGAGGGAGGAGTACACCGATGCTGTACTATGAGGTAGTCTTCCCTGTCGTGGCCATGACCGTCCTCGGCGGGCATGTGATTCTCGGGTTGGGCATAATGGCAGTCGGCCTTTGGGTGGCCAATCTCGTCGCCGAGACTGTCAAGGGCACGGGCAAGCCGCCGGCTCGTCTGCTCTCCGTGATCGCGCGAGTTGCCATTCTGGTGCTGGCAGGCGCGATGTCGCTGCGACAGATGGGTCTGGCGAACGAGATTATCGCGCTGGCTTTTGGTCTGATCTTGGGCGCCGTCGCCGTGGCCGCTGCCATTGCTTTTGGAATCGGCGGACGTGATGTTGCCAAACGCAAGTTGGAGGAATGGGTGGAATAGACATGACCCCGCAGCTCACTTGCAGAAAGGAGACAGGCATGCTCGACAAAGGGCTCAGGGCGGCCCTGAGCCCGTGGCCCTCCCGAAGATCTCGGGTGAGGACGAAATTTCACTTTATCATGGGGAGGATGCCCGCGGTCAGCAAATTGATTGCGTTTGCCGTCATGACAGCGTTGGTGCTCAGCATGACGGGCTGCAAGCTTCTCGACATCGGATAAGGGGACGAAGAGGTAGCAGTGTGTGGTCAACACTCGGCTAACTTTGGAACGGAGACGGGCAATGAAGAAGGAATCGGGCACAGGAGCAAGGAGTTCGCTGCGGAACAGGCGCGCGTGGGTGATCTCCGCCATGCTGGTTGCGATGGCACCTTTCGTCTTTGGAGGGTGCTACGGAGGTTTTCCCTTGACAAAAACCATATATAATTTGAACGGGGACATTTCGGACAACAAGATCGTCCAGACGGTGACGTTCTGGGTATTCGTCATATTTCCTGTCTATGAAATTGGAATGTTTGCAGACGCGATCGTCTTCAACCTGGTCGAGTTCTGGACCGGCGAGGAGCTTCTTGCTGTTGGCCCCACGATGGATTCGAACGGGAACACCGTCTGTCTGACGCCGTCGTCGGATGGCCAGGCGGCGGTGTTGACAGTGTCGCGCGACGGCAAGGTGCTCGCCGAGGAGTTCTTCGTGAAGGTGTCCGACACGGTCTTCGAGGTCCGGGACGCCCAGGGGAACCTGCACGGCAAGGTGCTGAAGGCGCCGGATGGCACGATCAGCCTGACCGACAGCGACGGCACGGTTGTACGCACGCTGCCGGCAGGAGCCTTCGGCACGATGTGAGTTCAGCGGCAGAGGGCCATGAGCCGGGGGTGAGGCGAATGGCCCTCCCCGTGCCGTGTACGGTGTGGTGAACGACGCAACCCCATAGAGAGGAACGCAACAATGATCTGGACCATTGCCATCGTGCTGCTGGCGCTGTGGTTGCTTGGACTGATCACGTCCCACACCTTCGGCGGTGCCATCTACGTCTTGCTGGTGGTCGCCCTGGTCATCGTGGTCCTTGATGTGGCTCGAAGACGCAGATGACTGTCAGCTACGATTAGGAGGAAGGTCAATGCGACGGCTTGCCAGTCTGGCGGTGCTAGCTTTGGCGGTTCTAGGGCTGATTTGGTTGGTCCATTCTTGTCAGCAGGGAAAGTCCCC
>CAZGRF010000840.1:0-1757 GCA_964527825.1 uncultured Pirellulales bacterium | reverse complement strand
CGTCCAAACCAACTACCAGCGATACGTCGCCTCGTCGTAAGAGAGCTTCGACCACAGGGTCCGAAATAAGCGAGTTGACAGCATTCTCAGAGGCGAAGGCGTACATCCCTCGCCAGGTCATTGCATCTTCCGCTGCTTCGACAATCGCCTCAAAGAGATACACAGTCTCAGGATTTGTGGGGTCCTGTAAATAGAAGTCGCATTGCATGCTCCCTCCTTTGCGTCGTTCGAGAAGATGTCCCAGTTGTCGTTGAGAATTGATTGAAAGGGATCATGCGGTCTGGGTAACAGAATGGGTGTCACAACCAGGACTGTTACTCAAATGAAGGAGACCGCATGATGGGCAAATCGTACCAGAGAAAGACGCGTCGTTCCAAACGCAAAATGCCGTCAGCGCCGCAAGGCACTGTGAGCGTGGAGACTGCTGACGGCCAAGCCCGATTCCAGATGATGCTGCCGATGAACCTGTTGCTGTTCGATGTGGCCAAGGCCATTGAGGAGACCGCCAGCCAAGCAGGGTTGCTGATGATGAAGGCCCTGATCGATGAAGAACTCGAGCAGGTCGCCGGACCACGCTATGCCCATCAGTCGGACCGCCGGGCGATGCGTTGGGGCCAGGAGGAAGGTCACGTCATCTTTGCCGGACGGAAGATGGCCATCTCCAAGCCCCGCGTTCGTACGGTGGACGGCCATGAAATTCCCTTGTCTCGCTACCAAGCCTTCGCCCATTCGCGTCGGATGCAACAGGCGGTTTCCAAGCGTGTTCTGCGTCGCGTATCGATGCGGGACTATGCCGGAGCGATCGATGATGTGTGTGATGGCTACGGCGTCGACAAGAGCTCCGTCTCGCGTCATTGGAAGGCCGCAAGCTCCAAGCAACTCAAGCAGATGATGGAACGCTCGCTGAGCGATCAGGACTTCTGTGTGCTGTTCCTGGACGGCAAGGAATTCCATGATTTCACGGTGATTGTCGCTCTGGGACTCGACTATGAGGGTCGCAAGCACGTGCTGGGTCTGTGGCCCGGGGCGACGGAGAACGCCGAGGTCTGCGGAGCGTTACTGGATGATCTGATCGAACGGGGGTTGTCCCGGGACCATCCGTACCTGTTTGTCCTGGATGGAGCCAAGGCCCTTCGTAAAGCCGTGGTCCAGCGTTTCGGTGACAAGGCTTTGATCCAACGTTGCCGGGTGCATAAAAAGCGGAACATCCAGAAGTATTTGCCCAAGAAGTACCACGGCATGCTCTCGACGAAGCTGAAAGTCGCCTGGGAGATGACCGACTATGCCCAGGCTCGGCAGGAGTTGAAGAAGGTCCAAACGTGGCTGGCCTCGATCAACCAGGCGGCTGCTCGTAGCCTGGAGGAAGGCTTTGAGGAGACGCTGACGGTGAACCGTCTCCAACTCCCGTCCCAACTGCGTCGCCTCCTGGCCAGTACGAATATCATCGAAAGCTGCTTCTCGCTGACCGGTGATTTGTGCCGCAATGTCAAACACTGGCGAAACGCGAACATGGCATGGCGTTGGGCTGGCACGATCTTGCTGGAGGCCGAGAGACGCTTTCATCGGATCCAAGGCTATCGCCAGATGCCGCTGCTGATCAGTGCCTTAGGAGATCTCATTGACACCAAGGAGGCCGTCGCATAACCTCGGCCAACCGTTGCCCGGCCGCTGGTCGAATTCCCACGACAACCGGGACAACTTCGGGGGCTATTACGCCTCCGCCGACCTCACGACCCAAGCGGACGCCCTCTACTTCG
>CAZGRF010000839.1:0-1759 GCA_964527825.1 uncultured Pirellulales bacterium | reverse complement strand
AGTATCGTGCCGCGGCAGGGTCTCGCAACCGTAGAGACGGCCTGAGGGCGAATGATTGAGCCTGTGTCACATCAGGGCCATTCCGACGATTATCATGACTTGCAGCCGGATGCGGCGGACATCCGACTTTCCCGCCCAATCGCAACGTGGAGCGACGGTCTTCTCGTGGCGCCACCGACGGTGTCGCCCCACGGGCCAGTGCCTAGGCGCAGGACCCCTGCCAATCCGCTCACAGAGCCCCGAGCCGCGCCAGCATGCCACGCACACCAAAGATCCCGATCAGCCGAGCCAAGTTGAAGCAACTGGCCAGCAACGACATCTCCGCACGCACCCCCGCAAGGCCGCGTAGCAGGAAGCTGTCCACGCCCAGATTGCGTTTGATGTGCCCGAAGACAAGCTCCACCGTCTGCTGGCGTCGGGCATAGACTTCTTTGACGCCGGGCGACTCGAACTGCTGGCGCAATCGCTGACGCAGGGCTTCATTAAAGTAGCGAATCACCGTGCGGCCGGAACGGTTACGCGTGCACTGGCGGCAGTGCTCGCAGGCACAACAGGTGGCCCCATCGAGCTGGTATTCCCACCAACCGCGATCCGGGCGACTCCGCCGGTACGTCAGCCGCTGGCCCGCCGGACAGACGTACACGTCCTCTTCGGCCAGATACGTGAACTGTTCCTTGGCAAAAGGCTTGACCTTGGACGGATGCACCTGGTCGCGGGCGGGCACCAGCACCTGCTCGGCCACGGCGGTCATCTGCTCCATCCGCGCGCCGCTGTAGTAGCCCGAATCCGCCCCGGCCACTTTCGGGACTTGGCCGGTGATCTCTTGGGCCGCGGTGATCTGCGCGGCGAATTGCCCGTAATCATGGTTGTCACTGACGACATCGGCATGCACGATCAGCCCCTGGGCATCATCAACCACGACCTGGCCGTTGTAGCCGGCGTGAGATCCTTGGCGGCCGTGCACCCGCGTGCAGTCCGGATCGGTGGTATTGACGCGCTCCAACGCCTGCGCTTGGAGCTGCTCGAGGGCCTCCTGGATCCGCGCTTTGCGACCCTGCTGGCCGGCCAGTTCTTTCTGCAGACGCACCATCGAGTCCTGACCGTTCTCCTGGTCGTCGAGCCTGTCGCACTCGGTAAGGAGCGCGTCGATCCGCTGATCGATCTGCTCCAAGTGGTGATCGCACTGCTCGGCGGTCAGGGTATGGCTGCCGTTGGCGTTGGCTCGCAGCTTGCTGCCGTCGACGAACAAGGTGTTGCCCGTCACGACCCCCAGCTTGATGCATAAACGCGTACAGTGCTTGAGCACATCCTTGAGGGCTTGGCGGTGGTCCTTGCGAAAGCGGCTGATCGTCTTGAAGTCGGGCTTCAGTCCCCCGGCCAGCCAGATAAAGGAGAGATTGTGATAGAGCGCCCGCTCCAGCTTGCGGGAGCTGCGAATCCCGTACGAGTAGCCATAGAGCAGGATCTTGAGCATCGTGCGAGGCGGATAGGCTGGACAGCCTGCCTGGTGGGGATCGGACCGGATCCCCAACGCCTCCAGATCCGCGGTGTCGCCAAAGGCATCGTAGACGCGAACCGGATCGTCCGGTTCAATGTACTCTTCGATGCTCGCAGGAAACATCATCTCTTGACGACGCTCGCATTGCCTGTAAGCCATGGCGGGACTCCTTTCAAAAGCCACGTCCTCAGGATACCATCCGCCGCCAAAAACAAAAGAGCTTGTCCGGCGGAATTGTGACACAGGCTCAATCATTCGCCC
>CAZGRF010000838.1:266-1759 GCA_964527825.1 uncultured Pirellulales bacterium | reverse complement strand
CAATTGAAGCCGGTCTTGGGCACGAAGATCGACCGCTTGTGGTCGGCCTACCTGGCAGAATCCGATCGGGGCGGCAAAGCGGACATCGAGCAGACGCTCGAGCTTCTCGCGGCCAAACATCTGGGCAAGAGCTACGAACCGGACCGCTCGCCCTTCCCGCCGCCATCCAAGCAGTTCGCCGGCAGCGGTGATTTCAAGCTCGGGACGGTGTCCTATGGCGGCCACAACCTGTACCCATTCTATCTGAAAAGCGACCGTCTGAAGGAGCACATCCTGGTCGCCGGCAGGAGCGGTTCCGGCAAGACCAACCTCACCTTTGTGCTCATGGAAGGCATCATGGCCTCCCGGATCAAGGTCCTGGCCCTGGACTGGAAGCGCGGCTACCGTGACCTGGTCAGCCGTCACAGGGACCTGCGAGTCCACACCATTGGCCGGGATGTGGCGCCGTTTCGGTTCAATCCTCTGATCCCGCCGGCCGGCTGTGAGCCCCATCTTTGGATCAAGATGAGCGTTGATGTGATCGCCTCGGCGTACCTCGGCGGCGAGGGCGTCATCAGTCTATTGGTCGCCGGACTTGACCATCTCTATTCCGAATTCGGGGTCTTCGACGAGACCCAACGGGGCTGGCCGACGATCCAGGATCTGCTCGCGTGGCTGCGCACCGCCAAGCTGAAGGGCAGGGCGGCCATGTGGCAGGCGTCGGCCGAAAGGATACTGTTGGGCATGACGTACGGCGAGTACGGCGCCGTCTTGAACACCCAGGACAACAGCCATGTCGCCGAGCTTCTCGATCACAATGTCGTCCTGGAGATGGACGGTCTGTCGAGTGCTTCGGACAGGGTGATGTTCTCTGAGGCCCTGACTTTGTACCTGTACCGGTACCGTCTCGCGCAGGGCCCGCGAAAGAAACTGACCAACGTGATCGTCCTGGAAGAGGCGCACAACCTGCTCCTGAAGAAGTCTACCGAGTCCAAGGAGTCAGTCCTCGAAACGTCCATCAGAATGGTCCGGCAGTACGGTCTTGGCTACGTCTTCGTGGACCAGTCGGCGTCGCTGTTGAGCAAAGTGGCCTTTGCGAATTCATACGCCACGCTGGCCTTGAGCCAGAAGCTGCGCTCCGACGTGCAGGCGATTGCGGGGGCGATGAACCTGTCCGATGAGCAGAAGGAGGCGCTCAATACCTTGCCCATTGGCACGGCGGTCGTTCGCTTGGCCGACGAGCATCCGGAGCCATTTCTGGTTAGAATCCCGCTCTTCCCGATCCGAGAGGGCAGCGTGTCGGATGCGGCGATTCGAGCTCAGTCTGGTAGTTGTTACAGCGATACCGCGTCGCATAGAGTCCCGCAGCACCAAGCAGAAGCGATTCCACCGATTCCACGGCCGGATAGAAAGAGCGAAAGCAATCGGAATAACCAAGAGGCAAATGAAAAAGAAGCCCCCCCCCCAACCCCCCCCGAAAAAGCCCACCCAGAGGCCAAATATGATTACAAAAC
>CAZGRF010000838.1:0-256 GCA_964527825.1 uncultured Pirellulales bacterium | reverse complement strand
GAGAATACCCGCCCACCATCCCCCAAGGAATCAGTAGAAAAGGATGCATCTCCTGATTCCAAACCCAAACCACCCAGGAGCTTATCTCCGGAGGAGAAGCGATTCCTGACCGATATCATCACCCGGCCGCTCTCGACCACCGTCTCACGCTATCATCGCCTGAACCTGTCCCGCCGGCGCGGCAATGCCGTGCGCGAATCACTCAGCTCTGCCGGTATCATCGAACGCATCACCATCGCCACCCGCTCGGGCCAGG
>CAZGRF010000837.1:0-1762 GCA_964527825.1 uncultured Pirellulales bacterium | reverse complement strand
TGAGGGCATCGGGCAGCCTTGACAGGAAGATCGAGTGCAGAATCTTCACGAAGGATGCCAAGGTCAGGGCACTGCCGAACATGGCGGCGACCAGCCATACCGGCCACAGTCCCGCCCCGGCGCCGGCCTGCGTTCTGCCCATTTCCACCACGCCCTGATAGACCATCCACTTGGAGGCGAAGCCATTCAGCGGCGGAATGCCCGAGATACTCAGAGCGGCAATCAGACACGCGACGAATGTCAGCGGCATCTTGGCCCCCAGGCCGCCGAGTTTCTCCAGGTCCGCGGTCCCGGTTGCCTCCTCCACCGCCCCGCCGCAGAGAAACAGACAACACTTGTATATGGCATTGTTGAGCATGTGGAATATGCCCCCGGCGATGCCGACCGGCGTCAACGTCGCAATGCCGAGAATCATGTAGCCGACCTGACTGACGGCATGATAGCTTAGCAGCTTCTTGAGGTTGTGCTGGACCATTGCAATCATCACGGCGATGACGATCGTAGCCGCTCCGATGACAAACAGCACAATCGTTAAGGCCCCGTGCTGGAGCGTAAATATCCCCCTGACAATCAGAACGAGCAGATAGATGCCGAGGAGCTTGTCCAGCGCCGCCGGCAACAGCGCCATGACGGACGTCGGTGCATACTGGCCACTGGCTGGCACCCAGGTATGCAGGGGCATGGCGCCGGCCTTGGTAATAGCGGCCAGCATCAACAGCAGGAAGGCGACAATCGGCAGCGCCGACGTCGTCGCCAGATTGATATCGGAAATGACAAACGTCCCCGAGAGCACCCAGACCATGCCGATGCCCAGCAAGAAGCCCGCATCCGAAGCGCCGATCATGGCAAAGCTCTTCGTCGCCGCGAAATTGGAGTTCTTGCCCCCGGTGCTGATGAGAATGTACAGCGAGGCAGTAACAATCTCCCAGAAGATCAGCAGGAACAGAAGGTGATTGGAAAGGAGAATGCCCGCCGAGCCGCCGATGGCCAGGAGGATCGACCCATAGTACTCGTTGGAGCGCTCGACGGCGGCCCGCGACCCCAGGGAATACAGCGTTATCAGCACGCCGAAGCCCATCGCAAACATCAGGATGAACGATCCCAGTGGCGCCGCGTTCAGGAGCAGGTCCAGGCGGAACTCGCCCAACTCCAGTATCGGCCACGCGTAGGTTCCTGCGCGGCGCGTGAAGATCTGCACCGAGAAGACAAACGCGGCCACGGAAACCACCAGCGTCACGGCCTTGAAGAACAGCGTCGCGCGTCGCGGCAGAAACAGCAGCACAAGGCCAACCGCCAAGGGGATGAAAACCGGATATAACAGGATCCTGTCCAAGCTACAAATCCTCCAACTTCATCTCCGGTGCGCCGATTTCCTTCTTGAGCCTCGCTGTCTTCGCGCGGCTCATTTGCAGCAGACTGGCATAGTCATGAATAACGTTACTGTGCCCGTCAACAACGGCCATGCGCTCCGTGCAGCTATAGCAGGGATCGACCGCGGCCAGGGTAATCGTCACATCCGCGATACTTTCCCCAATGCAGGACGCCTTGAAAGAAGGCACATTGACATAACTGGGAGCACGCACTTTATGTCGCACCGGACGATTGCCACCGTCACTCCGCACGTAATGGAACGTCTCGCCCCGAGGGGCCTCGGCACGGCCGCACCCTTCTCCGGGCGGGATCTCCTTGACCTCGACGGCAACAGGTCCCTTCGGAAGCTTCTTGACGGCTTCCCTGGTCATCTTGACGGCTTCGAGAATCT
>CAZGRF010000836.1:0-1766 GCA_964527825.1 uncultured Pirellulales bacterium | reverse complement strand
CCGTAGTGGCATCCTTCGTTGTGCCGAACGCAGTCTTGGGGGACGAATCCTCCCGGAAGAAGCGTCATATCGTCAGCCTTAGCGGTCGTCCAAAAACAACTTCCATGATTTCAGGTAATCGTGTATAAATCGGCTCTCGCTTCACGGATGGGAGAGCGATTTATGCAGGATGCAGTATACCAATGCCAGTGTCCCAATTGCGTGCAAGCCGACGAGCATCCCGACAGGGAACGGCACGCCCAACTGAATTTGTTGCTCAGTCGATCCGACGAGCAGCACCGGCGGTGGCTTGTGGCTTGGGAGGCCAATCGTTTGGGGCACGGCGGGATAGCCTTGATGAGCCTGGTCACGGGGTTGCACCCCGACACGATTCGTCGCGGCCAGGAGGAATTGGCGTCCGGTTTGGCGGGACGTCCGACGGACCGGACTCGGCTGCCCGGCGGCGGTCGTTCGCCGGTGGAAAAAAAACGCCCGAGATCGAGCAACAACTGAAAGAAACGGTGGAGCCGGAGATCGGGGGCGACCCGGCCACGGGGCGGCGTTTCGTGCGGTTGAGCTTGCGCGAGTTGGGGCGTCGGCTCCACCATGCTCCGGGCACCGTCGGACGGCTGCTGCGCAATTCGGGCTTCTCGCTCCGCGTGAACGTGAAGCGGTTCACCGGGCCTCCCCATCCCGACCGGGATAGGCAGTTCCGCTACCTTCGACGGCAGCGGAAGAACCATCAGCGCACCGGCGACGCCGTGCTCAGTGTAGACACCAAGAAAAAGGAGTTGATCGGCGAGTTCAAGAACTCCGGCCGCACGTGGCGCAGGACGCCCCGCGAGGTTAACGCCCATGATTTCAAGCAAGACGCCGTGTGCCGTGCCGCTCCCTATGGGATTTACGATCCCACGCACAATCGCGGCCATGTCCATGTGGGCACGAGCGCCGATACGCCCCAATTTGCGGTCGATGCCATTCGCTCCTGGTGGCGGCATACGGGACGCCGGCTGTATCCGAAGGCCCGACGCCTGCTGATCGAGGCGGACGCCGGGGGCAGCAACGGTTATCGCCCGCGCTTGTGGAAGCACGCGCTGCAACAGTGGGCCGACGAGGACGGCTTGACCATCACGGTTGCCCATTACCCGACCGGCGCATCGAAATGGAATTCTATCGAACACCGCCTGTTTGGTCCCATCAGCCTGAACTGGGCAGGAGAACCGCTCGATAGTCTGGAGAAGATGCTGGGGCTGATTCGCGGCACGCGTACCGTCACCGGCTTGAAGGTCACGGCCTCCTGCACACACAAATCCTACCCATTGAAAGTCAAAGTCAGTAACCATGAGTTTGCCGAGCTAAACATCCGCCACCATGCGACCTGTCCCTCATGGAATTACACCATCAGCCCCCGTGGTCCCTAAATCACGAAGTTGTTTTTGGACGACCGCTAAGGCTGAAATCGTTCTGTGGAATGACGAAGAAGCAACGATCGACTCAGACGTGGACCGAGTGACTCTCTACGACATTAGCCGTGTCTTCGTCGTGCCAGGCGGGAATGTGACGTCCGTCCTTTCCTCTTTCGATTCCAGTAACGCAAATATCTCGGGCGGCGACGTGTCCTATAGGCTTTACGCCTATGATTCCAGCACCGTGACCATGTCGGGCGGCTTCGCAGGTAACATTCTCGCTTACAGCAAGAGCGCCGTGGACGTCTCTGGTGGAACTGTGGTGAGCATCGACACCTACGAGTTCAGCGACTTGAACGTCTCGGATGGCTCAGTATCAAC
>CAZGRF010000835.1:0-1770 GCA_964527825.1 uncultured Pirellulales bacterium | reverse complement strand
GGTACTTTGTCGGCCGTCCGAGCTTGCGCTTGCCCTGCTTCGGCTTGCTCTTGACTTTCTGTCTGGAGCGTTGCTTACTCATTCATGCTCTATGCCTCCTACTGCCTGCTTCGCGGAAATGCTCCACGTGGCATGATCGGTGCAGATCATCGGCAAAACCGCCCTTTCATGTTCACTGGCGAATCGCAGCCCGAGCGGCCGGAGCGCGTGACATCGCAAAATTCTTGTCTCTCGCAAGTGCTGTATTCTGCCTGCTTTACCAGAATTGAAACTAAAAGAAACTGATACATTAGAATTTTCTGGATTTTTTTCTTGAACTTGCGCCGCCGATGGTCGATACTTTGATTATGAACTCACGGCCAAGCAAACTCGACCACCACCATTTTCCCCCGCTCATCACTCAGGTGCGTCCTATCTCGCCTGGCCGTGAGTCCGGCGCACCTGAGCTTTTATCCTATCGCCCCGGTCGGCGTGACGGGGCGCATCCTCAGCATGGGAGTGTTACGATGAATACATTCTTGCACGTGTCCGGTTTGATCGCGGTCGTCTACGCCTACTGCCGCGTTGTCCTCTGGCTGCACCGCACGTGGCGCGCGATCGACTCGGACAAACGAAATGAGGTGATACCATGATGATTGCCCTCATAATTATGTGCATCATGTTCGGTCTGGGTGGCCTCGGGATTGCTTGCGCGTACTTCGTGGCTTGGCGCTGCGACCGCTGGTTTGATCGGTTCCAGGATCATCCTTGACCCCCGCCTTTTTCCCGGTGGCGCGGCGTCTGGATCTCCGCGCCGCTTTCGGACCCGGCTTGCGGCGTGCGGCGGTCAGCACCGCCAAAGCCTTCCGCAGCGCCCTTTCATCCTCCGGTTTCCACCGCGCCCTGACAGACCGGGCCAAATGCCGATTCGCGGCGAGCATCTTGAGCGCCGCGCGATCGTAGCGAACGAAGAAGTCAACGAACCACGACGCCAGCGCTTCGGGACCCAATTCGTACAGATGCACCTGTCGCTGCACCTCCTGGCTGACCGCGAGGCTGAGCGTGAGATTGTGGATACACCGCCCGATCTCTTCCAGATCGATCCCCAACTGCGCCAAGACGCTCATGCGATCCTCTTTGACCCGCTCACTGACCATGCGATCGTCCTCCATAGGCCATGCGCTCCAGCGCGGTAGGGATATGGCTTGGCTCGACGGGCCGGACCCGCGCCCGCAGCGCGAGGCGAATCTCGCGCTGATCCTCCGCCGGCAGCCGGCTCATCATGGTGTCAAACGAGACACTGTGTCCGGCCCGCATCCGTTGCAGCTCCGCCGCCACATCAAGAAACGTGAAACAGTGCGCCTCCGCGACTCCCTCCAGGAACAGCCGACGCCGCTCTCCCGGCCGCCAGAGCCATGTGTCGCGCCGATCGCGCGCCCGCAAGGCGTCACGCGCACGCAGCGCGAAGTCGGCCAGCCCGAGCTTGGCGCAGATGATCCCGGCGACATACGGGTCGCGAACGATGTTCGGCATTTTCAGGCGTTGCTCATAGACTCCCATCGGGTGTCATCCTCGCTCCCTGAGGTTCGCACCTATGATCCGATCGTTCGCCCACTGCCGCTGAAAGGGCCGCCATTGCACCTTTTCCCGGCAGGTGTCCAAGAGCATCGCCATAGGGAAAAAGCCGGCTGCCCATGCCTGACGACAACGCATCTCTGCCGCTTGGAATGTGTCTCCCGGATAACCAATCAAAACGTAGCTGCGGAGCACGTGACTTTCTTTGTTGAATAC
>CAZGRF010000834.1:0-1774 GCA_964527825.1 uncultured Pirellulales bacterium | reverse complement strand
CGCCCCCGGTGGCCGTTAGCCACCACCGTGCCCTGTCCTGCTCGGACTTTCCTCCGACGGCAAAATGCCGCCGGCGACCGCCCAACCCACTCCTGGGATTGACGATTTACTGTTTCCGATTGACGACTTGGCCCAAGGCCAGCTTGCATTATACCAGTTCCGCGCTGCTTATTCCACCGAGACTCCGGATGCACTTACCCTTGCCGGCCGATGGACATGTGGCCCACCAAGAAGCCTGCCTCTGCAATTCCCAGATGCCCGATCATGTCGATGCGATCGTCGTGTGCAAAGGGTGAGACAGCCCTTGCAGCGGTGGCACACCGTAATGGCCGGCGGTCCGGGCGGCCCACTCTGCCTCGGGGGTGATTCAGCTTGACGGAGGACGCAGCGATTCCTACACTACGCCAGCGGTGGCGCTCGCAGGCGCTCTTTCGAACACGAAGGATCGGCAGGCGCGACACCATCGTGGTAGGACTAGAGAGCTTAGGCGCGCGGGGTCGTCCACCGCATCTCAGGCGGGAGAACAGCCCGAGCGAAAGGACGCATGGATGTTCAGGCACTATATCATCACACGTTTCAACACCGGCCTATACGGCCCCGACCCCAAACTGAGGGTCCCGCCCTCCGAGTGGATGGAGCATCGGCTGAGGTTGTTCACCACGTTCACCTTCCCCTCCATCGTGGAACAGAGCTGCCAGAACTTCACGTGGCTGGTCATGATGGACCGACAGACCCCGGACCACTACCTCCAAGAGATCGAGAGTTTTCGGTACCCAAACCTCAGACTCATCGTTCCGACCGAGGCCGGTATCAAGCGGGACCAAGTGTACGAGCCGGGCGACTACGATTTCATCACCACGCGCATCGACAACGATGACGCCTTTCATAGGGACGCGATCGACGTCCTGCAGCAGACGTACCGCGCCGGACACCGACAGCGGACCAAACCGTGGGTGATGGTCTTTCCCTTTGGCCTCATCATGGATCTGGCCAGCCAAGACCTCTGGGTGATGGAGTATTGGTTCAACAATTGCCCCACCCTGGTGGGAGACCGTCGCGACGGCAAGACCGTCTACCAATGGAGACACAATGAAATCCCGCCGGAAGTCGAGAAGTGCTACATCAAGGACAAGCCCTACTGGCTGCAGATTGTGCATGCTTACAACATGATGAATGGCATCCCCGTCGACCGCCATCCCCTCAAGATTCTCCACAAAGAGATACGCACATCGCTGGCGTGGCTGACGCAGTTCGGAGTCACCCCGGATCGTTTGCCCGTTGCGTAAGGCGGCGTTAGTTGCGGAGTTTGAGGTGTAAGGCGAGGCGACCCGGCGTTTGTCCCTTCACACATGACACCTCAGACTCTCTTCTATGCCCCTGCGGGCACACTGATATGGAACGACCCTTGTCAAAGGCTTCTTTTTGTTTTCCTGCATCTTCGGTTACATGGCTTGACGGGAAACGTCTGGGGGCAGGCGGCTTCGACGATGCATCAGTCTGATATGCGTGGATTAGCCGTCCAGCGAACGGCCAGCGCCGATAGGAAGGTCCTTCGTCGAGAGTGAGGCGTTCTACAAGCGGGAATCCACATCCTCTCATGCGTCTTCTGGATACCTGCCCGCGCAGGGGTGACAGTGGCGTGGCCAGGCTACCTGCCTCATGGTCGAACTACCCACATCTGCGCTTGCCATTCCGGGCGGACGCTTGCCAAAGGCAGGGCCCGTCCGGCTTCGCTCAGCGCCCACCCCAACCTATTGAAATTCTTCACTTTCTC
>CAZGRF010000833.1:0-1781 GCA_964527825.1 uncultured Pirellulales bacterium | reverse complement strand
TCGTCCCGAGATACACGTTGTGAGAGGCCGCGAACGGGCCCGGCGTCCAACTGAGCTCCGTCTCACGGGGGATATCGGATGCTTCATTTGCGGGCTTGGGACCGGACGCGAGCTCGAGCGCCCCTCCCTCCATCAAGGCCGGAATCTCTTCCGCCGTCAGGGCTCTGTTGTATATCTTGATGTCATCGATCACTGCAGCGGCGCCATTCGTAGCGACGACACCGCCTCCACCTGTTGCATAGCCGAAACGAGGGTTCGAAGCGAGAGTGGGAAAGCCGCCCAGATTGTCCGCTCTGGCAACCTCATCCCCGTTGAAGTACAGAATCCCGGCCCCCCCGCCGTATTGCCAGGTCGCTGCAACGTGGTACCACGTTCCGGCAGTGACGGCGTCAGCCGCGGTGATTCTGACGTTCTGGAAATCCGCGTCTCCCACGTCTTCAAAAAAGAAACCCAGATACGCAGCGGTCATAATGTCGTGAACGGATCCCTTACTGATGAAGAAGTAGATGCCGCCCGCGCTGGCGTCGAAGAGCCGGTAGTCAGATGAGTCCGTACCATCCCAGTCCGGCCTGAACCAGAATCCCACCGTACCGGCCTCGGTGAGGATACCCGGGATCGCTACGTAGGCTTCGCTACCATCGCAGTAAACACCGCCTCCATACAAGCCGGGCGTCCACACGGCGGCCCCATTCAGAGTACCGTCGTTCCCATTGCCGCTGGCGTCCGAAGCGACGGTCCCGCTCGTTTCGTCCAACCGCCACCAGCCGATGAGGCTTGGATCGACAGCCGCCGCCCAGCTCGCCCCGGACCAACCCAGAACCACCCCCACAATCAGAAGAACCGAGTATTCTCTTCGCATGATCGTCCTCCTTCCAGCAGTAGACACATCTGCACCATTGGTCGTGGGCGGCAAATCGACAACCTTCTTGCCCTGACCCGCCGACCACGACGACTAATCTTCGGCATGCAGACCCAGACCATTCCACGAACCCGAAGGCCAACGACCAGCGCGCAACCGCCCGGGGGTTGCGTGTTTGCCTCCAAGTTCATGTAGACCTTTACAGGAGCATTATCGGTTTTGCGGGGGGCAGACTCAACCTCATAGCTGCACAACAAATCGTCATTTGGTGCGAAGGCCGGCCATCTCACTCCGACAGATGGCGCTTACGGTACTGGAGAGGTGTCATGCCCATGTCTTGTTTGAAGTACCGGGCGAGGTTCTTCATGTCCGCGCAGCCCAGTTTGGAGGCGATTTGCGCAATCGACAGATCCGTGGTGACCAGCAGGCGGGCCAGCCGGTCCACGCGGATACGCTTGACTTCCTCATGCACCGAGCGTCCGAGCGTCTTGGCAAAACGGTCGTACAGACTCCGGCGCGACAGGGCAATCGCCTTGACGATGTCATCGACTTGGACCGACTCGTGATGGGCGCGGGCGTGGATGAAACGCAGCGCTTCCCGCACGTAGCGGTCGCTGACGGCAAAGACGTCCGTAGACTGCCGCGTCACGACGTGGCTGGGCAAACCGATCACCGGCCGATCCGTCACCTCCCGACCCGCCATGAGCCTGTCCAGCAGGGCCGCGGCTTCGTAGCCTGCCTTCTCGGAGCTGACCGCGATGCTGGACAGACGCGGCATTGCCAGGTCACAGATGAGGTCGTCGTTTCCCATGCCGAGGATCGCGACCTGCTCGGGCACGTGCAGCCCCCCGATCCGGCACGCCTCTACGACATACTGGCTGCGGTCGTCATTGGAGGCCATCAGGCCCACGGGCTTCGGCAG
>CAZGRF010000832.1:258-1786 GCA_964527825.1 uncultured Pirellulales bacterium | reverse complement strand
CCTCCCGCAGCCCGGCAAGAATCTGCAACGCCGCTTCTTTGGCCTGTTCGATCTTCTCGTTTCTCATGCTGCCCGAGCGGTCGATCACGAGCGTCACCTCCCGTTTGACGATCTCTGCATCCGGAACCTGCGTCATCTCAGCGGGCAGCCCCGCCAGAAGGAGGAAGTAACCCCCACCGACCTTGCGGTCCGGATAGGCAAACATCGACGCCGTGACCCCGTCGGATTGGAGCAGATACGACAAGCGAAATGGCCCCGGCTCTTTGCAGGCATCCGCCGTCAGCGTCACGGACAACTGCCTGTCGCTGCGCCGCTCGATCTCGAGCTTGTGGCTGGCCGAGTACACCGTCGAGATAGGATGTTTGGCCTTGATCGTGGCCGTCACCTGCCACGGCACGCCATATCGCAGCGACTCGGTCCGAGGCAGAATATAGTCCACGCGACTGCCGTCGACCTCCAGGAGATGCTCGTACGTCAGGCGCACCTGCTGCTTGCCGTGGGGTTCGACCGGAAAGACACTCGAACGAATCAGATTGTAGCCGACAAATTCCACAAGGGCCGGATCGCGAATCTTCGCGACAAGTCCCTCGTAGATGCGCCTGGCCTCGTCACGGGGCAGGACCTCAGCCGTAATGGGTCCGTGCGGACCGTCGTAGGCGAAGCCACGCACTACCGCCCCATCCGGCACAGGGACAATGAGTTCCGCCTCCTGCCTGCGGTTGGTCTCGTTCGCCAAATGGATTTCGATCGTCGTGGTGGCCATCGTCTCGACGATATCAACCAGCACGCCGACTTTGGTTATCTCGATGGCGCCCCGTCGCTCAGGAGCAAAGGCCCGGGCCCGGCTCTGCGGAACGAGCACGTTGGAGGCCAGAGGCCGCAAGCCAATGTGTCGAAGCTGAGCCAGACTGCGGCCAGCCGACAGGACCAGCAAAAGGGTGAATACGACAACACGGAACTGGAGTGATCTACGCATCATTCTGCCTCCTATATCGAGTCTTCGTATAACGTGTGTCCCCATATGTAATATAACGCACAAAGAAGGTCCGGTTTTGTAAATAGAATGTAAAACGCCGTCCGACCGCGTAATTCAGCCCGCTCTGTAAAAGGCGTGTAAGAGAAGGGCGTCGGAGCCCCCTGGAACCGATGGTCACCTGGGCGGCCTCCAAAGAAAAATCCGTCCACTCGACGTTCTTTCATACCCACAAGCAGGATTTGGGTGTGTAATAGGGCGAAAGGTGATCACTTTTCATGCACGCGTGCACGATGGCAAACGAGAAACTGCTGATTCTGCGGTTCAAACGAGGCAGCCGCGAGGCCTTGCGGCAGATCTATGACAAGTACAAAGTCGAGTTGCTCAAGCTCGCTGTCGCGCTCCTTGGCGACGTGAACACGGCTGAGGATATGGTCCACGACGTTTTCGTCAAATTCGCCGGGTCGGCCGCGACGCTTGGGCTGACTGGCAGCCTCAGGAGCTATCTGGCCACGAGTGTCGTCAACCGGGTCCGCAACCACGTGCGAGACGGTC
>CAZGRF010000832.1:0-248 GCA_964527825.1 uncultured Pirellulales bacterium | reverse complement strand
GTCGGCACGGCCAGACAAGCCTGGATGGAGCTGAGCGGCTCGCCTCCCGCGGCCGGGGACCGCAGCAATGGGCGGTTCTCAGCGAGCAGTTGACGCGCCTCAGCCAGGCGCTGGGCCAACTGCCCTACGAGCAGCGCGAGGTGATTTGCCTTCGCACGGAGATGGACATGGCCGTGCAGCAGATCGCAGCCTTGCAGCATACATCGGTCAACACGGGCAAAGGCCGATATCGATATGGTATGGAAAGA
>CAZGRF010000831.1:0-1788 GCA_964527825.1 uncultured Pirellulales bacterium | reverse complement strand
AGGTCGGTAGATGTAGTTGGGGCTGCGTTATCCGAGGATGTGATCTGCTCCTTCGGCCAGGATAGCCTTGAATCCGCCGGCCCGCTCGATGGTCTCGGCCAGAGCGTTGTTGTAGATGAGCTCGGTGTTGCGGAACACCTGCGGCGTCTGACCGAAGAGCTCCTGGATGAGTTCCTTATGTGCCTGGATCTGGGCGGTGAACTCACTCGGCGAGTGCAGGAAACTGAGACTGTGATAGTATGTCTCGGCGAGAAACTCGACGCAGCCGGTCGCAGCCAGATCCTGGAAGCTCGCCAGAACCTCAGGAGCGTAGTCTCTGAACTGCTCCAGGACGACGCCGGTGATGCTGAAAGAAACCTTGAACCGCCCCTCATGGATCCTTATCAGTTCCAGAAGGAGGCGATTCGCTGGCAGGTAGCACTTCTGGGCCACCTTTCGGCAAACCTGGGCATTCTCCGTCTCATCGAAGTAATCAGGGCTGTTGTCGAAAATGGTATAATGGCGAAGTCGGTAAGGTTGGTGAACTTGGAAGTAGAAACACACTGAAGCCATCGAGTTCCCCCTGTTCTCGTGTTAATCAGGCAGCGCCCAAGACCGCGTGGTAGATCTCATTGACGCGGGCGGCGGAGTCTTCCCACCGGAACTTGAACGCTTCCTTGAGCACTTCGGCACGCAACGTCTCCTGCAGCGGCGGGTACCGCAGATCGGCAACCATCTTGTTGGCCATCTCGTTGATGTCCCAGAAGTCCACCTTCAGGGCGTTGTGAAACGCCTCGGCGATGCCGCTCTGTTTGCTTACCAGTACCGGGACGTTGTGTTGGAGCGCCTCGAGAGGAGAGATGCCAAAGGGCTCGGAAACCGAAGGCATGACATATAGGTCGGCCATTTGGTACGCCTTGTGGACGTCGTCGCCGCGCAAGAACCGGGTGAAGAAAACCTGATGCCCAATGCCAAGCTCCGCCGCCAGCTCGATGCTTCGATACAGCATGTCTCCGTCGCCGGCCATGATGAACTTGACGTTGTCCATCTTCTCGAGCACTCTCTTGGCGGCATAGAGGAAGTACTCCGGGCCTTTCTGCATGGTGATGCGGCCCAGGAAAAGCACGATCCTATCTGTTTTGACAGGCCATGTTTGCTGGCCGGATGCCTGATACCCATCATGGTGTTCAACACCGTTGTAGACGACCTCGACCTTCTCAGGGGGGACGCCGTACCGACTGATGATGATGTTCCGCGTGTAGTTGCTCACGGCGATGATCTTGTTGGCCACGTGCATCGCGTGGCGCTCGATGTCGTAGACGTACTGATTGACGTGCTCGCCGCTGCGGTCGAATTCCGTCGAATGAACCTGTATCACAAGCGGCTTTCCGCTGTGGGCGGCCAGGGCGACACCCGCAGGAAAGGTCATCCAATCGTGAGCATGAATCAGGTCGAACTCCTCGGTCTCGGCAACCTGAAGGACCTTCTCCGCGTAGCGCTGCACCTCTCTGTACATGTCGGGGCCATAGTTGGCGCGGTCGGCGGCTTCAAGGTCGCGACCCGCCGCGTCCAACCCGCCGGCTCGTCCGCGCAGCGCCGCACCGGCCATGCAAGCTTCAGCGTAGGGTATCAACTCCGCGGCGATCGGGCGGAATCGAACGTGGCGAAAGGCGCAATGCTCGTATCCGCCTGCACCCTCAAGATAGACGGTCAGGTCCCCCCCCGAGAGGCGGATGGGCTTGGCCCTTGGCAATACAAAGACCACGGGCATGCCCAAGCGATCCATCGCTTTGGTCAAGCCAAAGCACG
>CAZGRF010000830.1:0-1793 GCA_964527825.1 uncultured Pirellulales bacterium | reverse complement strand
TACGCCATCCCGGGAATCGAAGCCGTGGGGCTGCATCAGGTCTATCGTGTCATGGCATGGCTGGGGGATCGGCTACCGGAGGATCAGCAGGCTCACGCCACGCCCTTCGCCCCGCGATGCACCAAGGATGCTTTCGAGGAGACGCTCTTCGCGCGTCGGCGGGACCTGTTCAGTCACCTGGAGTTGGTGTTCTTCGACACCACCTCGATTTACTTCGAGGGGGAAGGCGGGGCGGAACTGGGCCAATACGGCCATAGCAAAGACCATCGCCCGGACTGCAAGCAGATGGTGGTGGCCGCGATTCTCGACGGCCGGGGGCGGCCGATCTGTTGCGAGTTGTGGCCGGGCAACGTCACCGACGTGAAGACGTTGATTCCGGTGGTGGACCGGTTGCGGCAGCGGTTCCACATCCGCTCGATCTCGATCGTGGCCGACCGGGGGATGATCAGCCGGGAGACGATTGCCCAGTTGCAGTCGGAGGACCGCCAGGTGCATTTCATCCTCGGGGCGCGGCTGCGGAACGTGAAGGAGATTTACGAGGAAGTGCTTTCCCGCGGCGGCCGGTATCGCGAGGTGCGTGGTGAGCGCCAGAAGAGCACCGATCCGTCGCCGCTGAAGGTGAAGGAAGTTCGCCTGCAAGATCGCCGCTACGTGGTCTGCCTGAACGAGGAACAGGCCCGCAAGGACCGGGCGGACCGTGAGGCGATCGTCGAGTCGTTGCGGAAACAGCTCCAGCACGGCGACAAGTCGCTGGTAGGCAACAAAGGATATCGCAAGTATCTTTCCAGCGAAGGGCCAAGGTTTACGATCGACGAAGCCAAGGTGAAGTGGGAGGAGCGGTTCGACGGGAAGTGGGTCTTGCAGACGGACCTGGAGCAACTGACGGCGGAAGAGACGGCCCTGCAATATAAGCAGTTGTGGATGGTGGAAGAGATGTTTCGCGCCGCCAAGACGCTCCTGGAGACGCGGCCCATCTTCCACAAGTGCGACGAGACGATCCGCGGCCACGTGTTCTGCAGCTTCCTGGCGTTGGTCCTGCGTAAAGAACTGCTGGACCGCCTGGAAGCGCAGGGCGAGAAGTTGGAATGGGCGGAAGTGCTCCGCGACTTGGAGACACTCACGTACACGGAGGTGGAAAGCCAGGCGAAGCGGTTCCTGCTGCGAAGCGACCTGGGGGACACGACCGCCGCCGTCTTCCGCGCCGTCGGCGTCGCTGTCCCACCCAGCATCCAGAAGGTCCAGGAATAGGCCACCCAAACATCCGAATATCCCGACAGCGCATGGTGCCAAGCCGCCGTTGCGTCGCCATAACTCCTTACGAAGAAGCTACATACTAAGACCTGCTGTAGAAGACGGGTCAGGGTCGCATAGCCGCCCGCGTTGAAACGGAAGGGGGTCTCGCGTGGAAAGAGATTCAAGAACCAGGTGTCAAAGGCCCAGGCCAGGTTGCTGTTCTTGTTCCAGTGCGCGGCAAAACCGCTCATCAAATGATCCCAGTGCCGAGACACACCGACGGCGGCGTAATTGAAATCGGGCCCCGGTGCGGGGTACAACGCAAAGGCCGCCCAGTAGCCGACCAGGATTAGCCCCAGGGCGATCCATTGATCGCGGACCGGGCGGAAGCCGAGGATGAAAAGAAACCCGTATCCCAGTCCGATCTGTGACAGCGTATCCGTGAACCAGAAATTGGTCTGCGACCTGCCCATCGAACGCAGAAACATCCCCAGCACGACGAGCACGAACGCCCGCCAGAAGGCGTGCGCGGTCATCCGCACGCGCGACTGCCCCTTGGC
>CAZGRF010000829.1:0-1794 GCA_964527825.1 uncultured Pirellulales bacterium | reverse complement strand
TAATGCCTGTTCAGGCTGACATCGCGCACGGCATTCGAACTGATCGCCCCGAGTGCCAAGACCGCCCCCGAGAGAATGACACTGGCAACCATGGTCTCAACCAAGTTGAAGCCTGCCTGTCTTGTTCGGCACACACTCGTCATTGCGCGTCCAGATCAACAACGGCGACCTTGACCTCATCGGCTGTTCCGGCGTGGAGACTTGCCTTTCCCGTTGAAGCAATGATCGCGATACTGTAATGCGTCTTGCCGTCGCCGATCTGAACGACGGCCATATCGGCGGACCCGTTCGGCAAGAACATGATTCTGCGCTGCAACTGCTCATCGGCGGCCGCTTCTGCGGTCGATGCCCCGATTTTGACGTTCTCGAATCTCACGTCCCCTTCGAATTTCACGGGCTTGCAGTAGTAGTCTCTGACAGGCACTTTCTCCATTTGTCCCCTGTCGGAGTTCCATTGCGCGGTTGCTGCCAGGAACCCCTCGTTGCCCGAATCCAACTGCACTCCATAGGGCTGTCCTTGCTCGATCGCCATGATGCGCGCGTACTTGGCCGTCAGCAGAAACTGACGTGCGGCCTTCTCGACAAGCAGTCTCTTGTAGGTGCCCGCGTACATCCCGCCGCCCAGACCGCCCAGAACTGCAATCAGGGCCACTACCAGCAGAACCTCGACGAGGGTAAAGCCCCTCTTGTGCTCGCGATATCGCATGCAGCCACTGCGCGTGTGCATCTTGCGTAGTCCACATCACTCAGTCATTAACAACATCGGCGTTCTCGCCTTCGCCGCCTTCCTGCCCGTCGGCGCCAAGGCTGACGAGATCGAAACTGCCCGGATTGTACTCACCCTCAGAGAAGTACTGGTAGGGGCGATCCCAAGGGTCAAGCAGTTGGCTCCGTTTCAGATAGGGTCCGCTCCATTTCTCCTCCAGGTCGGGCGGAGCAACCAGCAACGCCTCGAGTCCGCCTTCCGACTCGTCCGGAAGCCGGCCGCAGTCGAGCTGGAACCGCTGAAGCGCGCCTTCGATCACAGCCATGCGCGGTCTCGCCAGGTCCGCCTTGGCCTTGCCCAGCCGCTTGAGGATATTCGGGGCCACGAAGCCGGCGAGCATCGAGATAATGAGAATCACGACGAGTAGCTCGATAAGCGTGAATCCCTTGCGTCTTCGCTTTGTCTGACTCATCAGAGCACCTTTCTTGCCTTCGTTCACTGACGATCCTCTATGACTCCGTTAGATCTCCGTTCTTCCGTTCCGCAACTACTCCCTACAGGGCGCCGGCGCCCAGTGACATCATCACGATCGGCAGCAGCGCGGCCGCGATGATGAATCCGATCACCAAAGCCAGAACCAGAATCAGCACCGCGGGGAAAACCGCCATGAACCGTGTGATGGCCGCATCGGCGTCGGTATCGAATGTCTCGGCCGCGTTGAGCAACAGTTCATCCAGCTTACCGGTCTGCTCGCCGATGGCAACGATCTGCACGAGCAGCGGCGGGAAGTACCCTGACCTCTCAAGTGGGTCTGCCAGCGACTCACCCTTCTTGACCTTCTCAGCCACCTCGTCGATTTCACGACCGAGCAGTTCATTGCCCAGAGTATCACGCACAACCGCCAGCGCCTCGAGAATCGTCACGCCGCCTTGAGTCAGGGCGCCAAGGGTCCGCGCAAACCGCCCCACCGCGATGGTACGCAAGACCGAGCCCAGTACGGGAATCTTCAGCTTGAAGGCGTCCCACTGGAGCCTGCCTGCTGTCCTCGTCCACTTGCGTAGTGCGTAGAATCCGACGGCAGTGCCAAG
>CAZGRF010000828.1:0-1796 GCA_964527825.1 uncultured Pirellulales bacterium | reverse complement strand
GAAACGTCTTGTCGTCGGTCAGGTCCGTGTTGTACGGCGGGCGGATGTCCTTGATCAGCCGGGCTTCCTTGAGCATGGCGTCGACTTCCGTCTCGGTTTCGAGGTAATCCACCGTCTTGACCTTCTCGACCATCTCGACAATCCGTGGTCCGCGCGAGGTCTCCAGGTCGCTGCCCGGCTGGAAGTAACTGGCCACGCGCGAACGCAGGTTCTTGGCCTTGCCGATATAAAGCACGACGTCGTCAGCCGCTTTCATCAAATACAGGCCCGGCCCGGCGGGGAATTCCTTGATGCGCGCGCGAATCCGTTCCAGTCTGTTCTTGTCACCGCGCATCAGCGGGTTTCTCCAGCAGCGCTCTTTTCATAACCTTCAAGGTCGAAGACGAGCAGGCCGCGACCGACGCCGGCCGGGTCGCCGTACTTGGCGTATTGGAACGCGATGTACCGGCCATCGTCCGAGACAACCGGGTTCGAGGCCTTGTAGCCGGGATAGTCGGTGAAGTGTGTAAGGCGCTCGGTCCGGCTGGAACCGTCCAGCGCCAGCTTGTATAGCTCATCGTACTGAATGCCCTTGTGGTTGTGCTTGTCGCATTCGACGAGCGTATACTTGCCGTCGGGGAAGATGCCCTCGGGTTCGTCGTACTGGCCGGGCGCGTTCGAGTAGTTGACTACCGCACCGGTCTCGAGGTTCAGGCCCATCACCTCGGTGCCCTGGTACCCGTAAGCGCTGAAGGTCAGCTCTTTCTCATCCGGCGGGCGGAAGTTCTGCGTCTCAATGTCACAGCGGAAAGGCAGGTCGCTCCGGTCGAGGATCTGCTTCTTATTGGCGAGCTTGGGCGTGCCGTCCTCATAGACGATGTCGGCTTCGTAGAAGCGTCCCCTCTGCGTCCAGGCGATGTGCATCCGCGTGCGCGAGACCGCCGGGCCTTCGGAGCACTTCTCACCCAGCGGCGTCGGCGGGCCGGAGAGGTCTTTCTTGAGCACCCACAGCTCGGCGTTGCGCTCGTTGCGGCTGTCCCAGGGATTCTCGGCGTTGAATGTCCGCGCCCCTGAGAGCAGGATGTCACCATTGCTCAGGTACAAGGCGCGCGTGTAGCCTTCGTGGAAGTAATGGTGCGTCATCGGCCGGAGGATGCCGGTGGCCACCTCGACCTCGTAGACGTCGCCGAAGGTTCTCTCCAGAAACAGGATGCGCTTACCGTCGTGCGACCAGTCGGCACGCTGGCCGAAAGTCGTCACACACTTGATGTACGACGGCAACTCATCCAGCGGCGACTTGCCCGCCTTGTCGGTCGGCGGCGTTTGTCCGTTCGCAAGCATGACGCTTGCCAGAACAACGCCCAGTGCAGCAATCTTTCGATACATGCCTTTCTCCTTCCTGTCCTCGCGGACCTCGTAGGGGCGAATAACTATTCGCCCTTCCGCGCCGACGGCGCCTGGACATTTTACAGCTAAGGGCGAATGATTATTCGCCCCTACGAAACACGCATGACCACGCTACTGCAAACGCGTCAGGCATTCTTGGTTGTGGGCGCGTCTACCGGTTAAGGCTGCGACGCCCCTCTCATCGAACGTTCGGGTCCTTCGGGCTCAACGCCGCTGCACGCAAAACACAACCGAAACGAGCCGCGCAACCGCCCACCAGACCCAACCTGCGCCGAGACCAATCCAGGTACCGACTCCACCGCTCACAGGATACCGCCCGGACCCCGCCATGGCCAGTTCCAACGCGCCGGCACAGGGGTGCGATTCACGATTGTAGGTAGATTTTAGGCCGCCATGGGCTTGGTTTGCCA
>CAZGRF010000827.1:0-1799 GCA_964527825.1 uncultured Pirellulales bacterium | reverse complement strand
CAGCATCTGGAAGAACATCCCCATGGACCGCGACCACCTCCGCGCCGGCATCGACGCCTTGCTGACGCTGGTCCGGAGTCAGGACTACGCCGCTCTGCCCGCCAAGATCAAAGAGCTCGTCCCCGAATACGCCGCCAGCAACCAGAATTGAGCCGGAATACTCGCGGCGACGCCTGCGAGAACACCGCAGATCCAGAATCCGAAGCTCGACACTCGAAACACGCCCAAAGCACAAAGGACTGAGACAGCCGGCCGTGGCCCGCATGGGGAGAATCGGCGGGCCATGCCTCACGCTGCCTGATAGGAATGACACTGTCGTGCCTTTGTCTCCGCGGGGGTGGGCAGCCACGTAGGTGTCACCCGCTGCCCGGCCGTAAGCCGGTCGGAGACATGCAGTTAGGGACCTCTCTGCCGGGCGGCGGACCGAATGATACGGTTTTGGCGATTTAGTCGTTGTTATGGGACGGCTATTCTGCTATAATAGGGTCAGTTGGAGTGTCCGGGGTATTGACTGTGGAGGCATACCAGATGAACGCCAGTCTGGTGCTTCTCAAAAAAAACGGGTCGCATAAAGCATTTTCTCTCCCCAGCAACGTCACCGTCGTCGGGCGCCGGCACGATTGCGACCTGAGGATTCCGCTGCCGACGGTCTCCCGCCGACACTTCCAAATCAGTCAGAACACCGAGTCCTTGAAGATTCGCGATCTGGATTCCAAAGGGGGGACATTCATCAACGGTGAGCGTGTCAACGGCGACACCGTTATCAAGGCCGGTGACTACATCCGCGTCGGCCCGGTCACGTTCGTCTGTCAGATCGACGGCCAGCCGGAGAAGATCGCGCCGCCCGAAGCGAAAGCTGCCCCCCAAGCCCAGAAGCCGCCGGGGCCTGCTGACAAAGCCGACAAGCTGGGCGACGCCCTCGAAGACAGCTTCGCCGATCTGGACGCCTCCGACAGCTTCATCGGCCTGGACGAGGAAGACGCCGACCTGGAAGACCTCAAGGACGTGTAGCGCCAGGCGCGAATGCAACACCCAGCCCCCCGGCCGACGGGCACGCCCAGGAGACGGAGGTGAGTAAACGCATAGAAGCGTCTATGCGTAGACGCGTTCAAATCACCACTCCGGCCATCGGCCGGACCGCGCTTGTACACTCTCACATGTGAACGTCCCAACGCGCGACGCCACCCGCACCGCGCACAAAGGACCTTCATCAATCGTGAATCATCAATAATCAATCCAGTTGACCTGCCCGGCGCGGGGCATTATGGTTGCGTTCATGTTGCATGGAGAATCGCAATGAGTGGGCTTCCTTGCCCGTACCTCAAGGGCAACGTGGAGTTGACCGAGGAGCGGGAACGCCATATTGCGGAACGGCATCCCGATCTGCTGCCGGGATACCGGAAGCAGATGATTGAGACTCCGGCCCGACCAAGTCCGGAGAAGTGCGCGATTTGGGAACGCCAGATTGTTCTCTCGATAGTATACTGATGTGAAGAAGGGCAAACACGTGGTGGTTGTCGTGGTCAGCGAGCCTGACGCGATGAGGCGCCACTGGATCATTACGGCCTATATGACAAGAAGACTGGTCGAAGGAGAAGTCGAATGGAAGCGAAACTGACATTCAAATACGATCGGGACACCGACATCCTTCATATCGACAAGTGTCCGCCTTATACGGAGCAAGAATCTGAGGAACTGCCGGGCGAGATCATTGCGAGGCTCAATCCCAACACCGGTGAGGTCGAGAGCCTGGAGGTCCTGTTCTTCGCGACGAGGCTCCTGCGGACAGACCTCTTCGA
>CAZGRF010000826.1:0-1799 GCA_964527825.1 uncultured Pirellulales bacterium | reverse complement strand
GATACTGCTTGAGCGATTCGGTCGACGGCTGGAAGGGCCCGTCGGCGATGGGAAGCACGAGGTCGGCGGCCGAAGTCACTTTGTCCCAGTGCGCAATCTGCGGCGGCGGCGATGCAGCCGAGCATCCCACGACCACGGCCAGAAGTCCCGCGCAACACACGCGGGCGATCAAATCCAGTTGCTTGCTGGCATTCATCGTACGTTTCATACCAGGCTCCTTCTCATTTCTTGATACAGCAGGTTCTTTCAGATTGGTTTATAAAGCCATCAGTGAATATGGAGCGGCGTTGCCTCGACGCTGATGGTGGTTTCAGCGGGTTTCAGGCCTTCGGCTTTCGCCCGTAGGACGAGGTTGCCCGAGCCGTCCCGCTGGCTTTGGACGATGACTTGGGCGAGACCGTTGAACAGGCTGCGCTTGTTGCCCTTCTCTGGTTCGTGGCTGGTGGGATCGCCGTTGCCCAGGCCGATGATCGCGCCCGGTCCGCTGATCTCGAATTCGACCGGCAGGTTCGCCGTGGGTACGGGGCGTCCGTCCTTATCGAGCGCTTCGACGGTCACCGGCAAGGCGTCGTTGCCGTCGCCGGCCAGCGCCTTGCGGTCCGGTGTGAGACGCAGCGCCACCGGCTCGCCCGTAGTTTCCACGACATAGCGGGCTACGATCGTGTCATTCTTCTTCGCAAGGGCTTCGAGCCGACCCGGCGCATAGGGCACGTCCCACGAAACCATCTCGAATTTGTCCACCGGTTTCTCCTCAACAAGCTTTCCGTTAAGAAGAAGTGACACTCTGTCGGCGTTGGTCAATGCCATCACCTTGACCGGCTGACCTTCCTTGCCCGGCCAGCTCCAGTGCGGCACCAGAGTTAGCACCGGTCTGTCCTTCACCCAGAGCGCCTGCCGGATGTAAAACTCGGTCTTGGGGAAACCGCAGAGATCCATCGCGCCGAAGAAGGAACTCGCCGACGGCCATCCGTATGGGGTGGGCTCGCCGCGGTAATCGAAGCCCGTCCAGAAAAAGCCGCCGGCGAAGGACGGCTGCCTGGCGATCGCCGCCCATGCATTGCGGGCGCTGCTGAATTTGTCCCAGCCCCGGAACACGTCATCATAGGAGGCCACGATATTTCTGGACCTGTCGGTGACGTATTCTCCGCGCGTCATGATCTGCGAAGTGTCTTCCGTGCTGAGCATCGGCTTGTCCGGATACGCTGCGCGGATCTTGTCGTAGTCGTAGGCCTGATAATTGATGCCGACCACGTCCATAGCCAGCGCGGCGTTCTTCGGATTTGCCCTGCCGTCCCGGCCCAACTGGCCCCTGTTCTGCCCGCCCGTGGTGGGCCGGGTCGCGTCGAGACGCTTGACCAACGCGTTCATGGTGCGCGTCATCTCCATGCCTTCCTCGTTGACTTCGAGCGCCTCCTCGTTGAACAGGCACCATAGGATCACGCTGGGGTGGTTCCGGTCGCGGCGCACCAGCCACTCCAACTGCTTCATGTATTCCGGCGAGGTGTTGAAGTGGCGGGTCTCGTCCATCACGAGCATGCCCAGACGGTCGCAGACATCGAGCAGCTCCCTGGACGGAGGATTGTGGGCGGTGCGGTAGGCGTTCGAGCCCATCTCCTTCAGTCTGCGGATGCGGAATTCCTTGATCGAATCCGGCACGGCAACACCGACGCCCGCATGATCCTGGTGGTTGCACGTACCCTGCAATTTGAGCGGCTGGTCGTTGAGGAAGAATCCCTTGCGCGCGTCGAATCGAATCGTGCGGAAACCGCAGGTGGTATCGACAGAGTCCACCGGCTTGT
>CAZGRF010000825.1:0-1800 GCA_964527825.1 uncultured Pirellulales bacterium | reverse complement strand
GCACGTGGCATTGTAGCTCAAGGCCTTGCTCCGCGGCAACCTGCTTGGCTCGCTGCATCGCCTGGCCGTAAGTACCGTTGGCGGCCTGCTCGACCTCGATCACCTCGCCGACGGTCCCAGGATAGTGCGGCACTTCCTCGACGCTAATGGTATGCAGCTCGCCCCCATAGCGCTTGGCCAGCTCGATGGCGTGCTCCAGCGCCCTGAAGCAACCGTCAGACCCATCTAGCCCGTGCAGGATTCTCCTATACTCCATTGGTGGTCTCCTCTGACAACTCGTGTTGAGGTTGGAACCATTTCTGAGCGATCAGCGTCGGGACCAAGGCACTCCCAATCACGGCGGTTACCAGCACCGTGTATTGATCCTGATCGATGATCCCGTTCGTAAGACCGAATAAGGCCGAGATGCTGCCGAAGGTCAAGCCCGTGGACATCAGCAGCGTGGTGTACATCCCTTCTCGCTTGCTGAACCGGAAACCCGCCGTCAACGGCCAGATGCCCACGAACTTCGTGAGCATCTTGACGCCCAGCAGCACGGCGATCAGCCCGAAGGCGGCCACGACCGTGTTCGCTTTCACCAGGGACCCGGCCTTCAGGAAGTAAAACGGGGTCAGCAGGGTGAACGCCATCACGCGGAGTCGCTGAGCCAGAACTCGTTCCTTCAGGAAGAACGGTGCCAGAACCATGCCCACGAGGTAGGCTGGGAGCACTGCTTCGCTCCGCGCGAGATTGCCTAATCCCCCCAAGGCGAACAGCACCAGCAGAATGAACTTGCTCTCGGGCTCGCTGACACGGTTTCCCACTTTGGCAAAGAACCACGGGGCGAACTTGGGCAAGAGCCACAGAGCGCATCCCATTACGACCAGGAAGACGACCATCCAGAGGTTGTAGTTCGCGAACAGCAACGCCAGCGCCAGGACCGTTCCGAGGTCATTGACGAAACACGCCGCCAGGATGATTTTACCCATCTCGGTCCGGTTGAATCCGGTCTCGATCATCACCGCGTAGACAACGGCCACTGAGGTGGTGGACAAGGCGATCCCGGCGATTTGGGCTTGCGGCCAAGGCCAGCCGCTGACGTAGTGCGTGAACGCCAGGATCCCGAAGAACGGGCCGAAGAAACCGACCGCGCCGATGGTCATGCTTGACCAGAAGTGCTTTCGCACCACGACGGGGTCGATTTCGGCGCCCGCCAGAAATGTCAGAACAATGGCACCGGCCCCCGCCAGGAAGTTGATCCAAGAGGTGATTTCCAGCGTCGCCGGTGTCCCGATCAGCGACCCAATCCAAGGAATGACGTTTCCAGCCGCTGCCCCAATAACTAGCTCAACGAGCGCCACGGATATGGCCGTCCGAATGGAAACGAGGCTCGCCAGCAGCGCCAAGGTGACCCATAGCGCTGCGATTAACCAAGGTGATTCGGACATAGACATACTCCTACCAGACAAAACCGGTAGGAGTCATTAGCCGAACAGGCGGTTGGCGGGGGACTCCATCCCCACAACGGTCGACGAGTATAACGGAGCCGTGCCCGTCTCACAAGCAAAATCTTATCATCGCGCGGGCAGAAGGCAGTGTGATTTTCTTCGCAGAGTTCGTAAATCGGCCCTTGACGCGACTGGCGCGAGGTTGTAGGTTCTCAGATTTGCTGAGTCCGGGAGATGTACGGCCTCGTTGCGATGGTGCATGCCCATGAGCCCTTTGGCGTTCGCTGAAGCGGCGAAATGAGTCGGGAGTAACGTCAGAAGGAGAAGTTCAGAATGACTGAAAGTGAGAAACCAGAGATGAGAGCGAACAGGG
>CAZGRF010000824.1:0-1805 GCA_964527825.1 uncultured Pirellulales bacterium | reverse complement strand
GGGTAGTCCCAGAGATTCTCGCCGTTGCGCCAGGCATAACATCGCTCTAATCGGACACACTCACCCATATCCCAAAAATCGTATCCGTCATCAGCATTGTTCCACGACCTGTTGCCTATCAGGACGTTGTCCTTTCCTCCCGAGAAATTCACAACGAATCCATCTCCATTCTCCCCGTTGGCCAGGAACTCGAAATTGCGGTATGCGTCACAATTGAGGACTAGGTTCCGCGAGGCCCCATTCGTCATACAGATTCCTGTCCGGCTGCAGCAGCGCACCGTAGTCTGTTCCAAGACGTTGTGATGGGCGTTCTTTCCCTCAAGATGCACACCCTCATTCCCGGAATTGAAGACGACGATGCCCTTGATGTGCCAATACGCGCCTCTGATAAGAAACCCGAAATCAGGGGTGGTAGAGAAGTCGAAGACAGGGACCTCGCCGGGATAGGCGACCAGGCGTATCGGTCTGTTTTGCCGACCGGACTTTTCGATCCAAACCGTATGGGAATAGGAATATGTTCCGCCACGCATACAGATGGTATCGCCAGGGTGAGCAGCCACTACGGCGGCATAGACGGTCTTGAGCGGACGCTCCACTGTACCGAAGTTCGAATCATCTCCACCGGCCGCCACGTACAAGACGCGTCCTTGCTCTGAAGGAAGAGGTCTCTCGCCGCGCGGATCAAGGTAATTTGGATCAGCTCCTCTGTCCAGCAGAAGCTGTGTCATTGCCTTGCCCAGCCGTACGGAGTAGTACAGAGGCGTCTTGCCTTCCCTATCGGAGGCATCAACATCAGATCCATGATCCAGGAGTATCCTTGCCGCTTCGATGTCTCCATCCTTTGGCTCCCACCAAAGCTGTATCGCGCCCACAGCATAATGCAGCGGTATCCGCTCAACCTTGTCCTGGACATTGACCTTGGCTTTGTGAGCGAGCAAGAGTGTAACGGTTTCCGCGTTCTGTCGTGCTGCCGCGACGTGGAGTGGCGTCAGGCCCGAGTCATCTTGGGCATTGACATCTGCGCCGCGCGCAAGAAGCTGTTCAATGAGTTCCTTGTCTCCACTGCGAACGGCAGAGATCAGGCTGTTGGCAAGATCCTGGGCGCTCAAGGCGCTCAACAGGACTTCAGTTACCGCTTTCTGCTTGGTCTCCCACGCCGTATTCAGTACAGTGCGGCCGCTTCTGTCCCTGGCACTTACGTCTGCTCCACTCGCGAGCAGCAGTTGCACGACCTCCACACGGCCTCCTCCAGCCGCCATATGCAAGGGTGTCCGGTCTGTTGCGGTCTGTGTGTTCACATCGGCTCCGTGGCTGATGAGATATTCCACGGTTTCTTCATGGCCGCCTGCCGCCGCAGCATGAAGGGGCGTGCCTTCATGCATACCCTTCTTCTGATTGATATCGGCGCCTTCATCAAGGAAGGCCTTTACCTTCACCAGGTCGCCCACATAGGCGGCAGCGTGGAGAGACGAGACCTCTGCACCTTTTGCCACCAGCACTTCGCCTATAGCGGCTGAAACACCATACGCAGCAACATCGAGGGGTGTCTCACCAGAGTTGCTCTTGGTATTTACATCAGCGCCGGCCGCAAGCAGCAGTTCGACTGATTTCATATTGTCCATCAGGATGGCCCAATGCAACACGGTGAAACCCATTTCCGTGTCCCTGGCGTTTGCGTCGCCTCCCTTGTCGAGGAGCAGTTTCACATCATTCGGGTCGTCATTCCACACGGCATAGACCAGAGGTACGTAGCCCGATTCATCAGCCTTGTTGACTTCCGCACCCTTGTCTATGAGGCTTTCAAC
>CAZGRF010000823.1:0-1805 GCA_964527825.1 uncultured Pirellulales bacterium | reverse complement strand
CGTCCTCAATGCCGCCACGACCAACGATGTCGCCAAGTTGGCCGTCGGTCGCGCCCAATACAGCTACGTTCTCGATGCGGGGGGCAACGTTCTGGACGACATCATCGTCTATCGCCGGGGCGAGAAGCGCTTCATGGTCGTGGTCAACGCGGCCAACGAGCCCAAGATCAAGGCATACTTCGCCCGGTTGTTGAGCAGCCAGGTCGTCATTGAGACCGAGCCTCTTAGGATGGGGCTTCAGCCTTGCGAGCCCTGCGTTGTCCGCGACATGCGAGATACGAACACGGGTCCGGACTGCCGTGTGGACATCGCCTTGCAGGGTCCCGCCTCTGTCGAAGTGCTGGCGATGCTGGCGGATGACGATACGTTAGGCGCGCGACTGTCTCACCTCAAGAGCTTCTCACTGCTCGAAGCGCGTCTGGGCGGGATCGACGGCGTGATCGCGACAACCGGATACACCGGTGCGAAGACGGCCTTCGAGCTGTTCGTTCATCCCGAACACGCGCCTCAGCTCTGGAACCTGATCCTGGGGGCGGGTGCGCCGTCGGGGGTGCTGCCCTGTGGACTCGGCGCGCGGGACAGCCTGCGCATTGAAGCCGGGCTGCCGCTGTATGGGCACGAGCTGGCCGGCAAGTTCGGCATTTCTCCTTTCCAGGCGGGCTATGGCTGGGCGGTCAAGCTGGCCAAGACGTTCTTCATTGGCAAGCCGGCGATGGTACGCGCGGCCGAGAGCTATGATATGCAAGTGGCGCGCATCGAGTTGCCCGCGACGAAAGGGATTCGGCCCGTCCGGCAGGATGATCCAGTCCTTGATGAGCAGGGCAAGTGCGTCGGCTGGGTCCTGAGCAGTGCCAAGGTGGACGAGAAGCAGTATGCCCTCGGGTTCATGACGCGGGACACCGCTCGGGAAGGGAGCGCTGTCGGTGTGTACTATCTGGCCCGCAGCGAGAGTCAGGTTCAGCAGGCAAGAAGAAAGCGCATAGACAAGGGACAAGAGGTAGAGGCGGATCTGGCCGGGACGGTGGTCAGTCGCTTTGCGAAGTTTTAGCAGGAGATAGTGAGAATGGTTGCTGAGGGATTGCTTTACACCAAGGATCACGAGTGGGTCAAGGTCGAGGGTGACACGGCCACGGTGGGCATCACGGACCACGCGCAAGAGCAGTTGGGTGAGCTGGTCTTTGTGGAGTTGCCCCAGGTGGGTAGGGAGTTTGCCGCCCATAAGGAGATCGCCGTGGTGGAGAGCTCCAAGGCGGCCAGCGACGTCTACAGCCCGGTCACCGGCAAGGTGACCGACGTCAATTCCGGACTGGGCACCCAACCCGAGCTGATCAACGAGGACTGTTATGGGGCTGGGTGGATCTGCAAGGTGAAGATTACCGACAAGAAGTCACTCAACGATCTGATGGATGCCAACCAGTACCGGGAATATCTTGAGACGCTATGAGTCCTATCGGTCCTATTCGTCCTCTTGCGACCGAATCGGAGCAAAGGTAATGCCGTTCATACCACATACGCCGCAGCAACAGCGGGAGATGCTCAAGGAGATCGGCCTGACGATGGAGGGCCTCTTCGGTGACATTCCCGCCGAGTTGATGGGCAAGTCATTCAACCTGCCGGGCGGGCTCAGCGAGATGGAGGTCCGCAACCGCTTGGCCGACCTGGCGGGTAAGAACTCAGTGGACCTGACGCTCTTTCTCGGCGGCGGTTTCTACGACCATTTCATCCCATCGGCAGTGTATTCGATTATCTCGCGGAGCGAATTCTACACGGCCTACACCCCGTACCAGCCGGAGCTGTCACAGGGG
>CAZGRF010000822.1:0-1807 GCA_964527825.1 uncultured Pirellulales bacterium | reverse complement strand
CATATCCAAGCTGTTACCGACCAACGCCAGGCAGAGAACCTCGGTGAACCATCTCATCCTAAGCCTTGACTACGAGATCTTCGGCAACGGTGCCGGCGACGTCCAACGGGACGTGGTCGAACCGACTGCCCGCCTGCTGAACATCTGTGAGCGACACGGCGCCAAGCTTACGATCATGTTCGAGGTCGGGGAATACTGGGCCTTCGAGCAATACGACCGTCAGCTTCGGGACAACCTTGGTTACTCGCCGTCGCAGCAGATGAGAGAACAGGCGGTCGACGCAATGCGGCGCGGATACGATGTGCAATTGCACCTACATCCCCAGTGGATCGGTGCGAAATACGAGCAGGGCGCGTGGCAATTGCAGGACTCCTGTTGGCGTCTGGCCGATCTGCCGGGCGGTTTAGGCAGCGAAGGGCAGGTCACTTCCATCGTTGGTGCGCTCTCCAGGGGAAAGCGCGCCCTTGAGGACATGATAAGACCTCTTAGAGCCGACTACGAGTGCATTGCCTTCCGGGCCGGCGGCTTCTACGCCCAGCCGTCCCGCGATGTCATCCAGGCCATGAAAGCGGTAGGGCTGAAGGCGGACAGTTCCGTCGTCAAGGGATACCGGACGAGCACGCCGTTTGCGGTGGATTATTCATACGTAGAGACAGGCAAGACGGCCTGGTGGACAACGGACACGGAATTGACCGAGGAAGGGACCCCGGGCGAGAACGTCATCGAACTGTCCGTGAATTCCAGAACGGAGCCGTATTGGCACAGCCTCAAGCCGGTCAAGTTGCGAGCCGCCTTGCACAGGCGGCGAAGAGAGCGTGCGACACATGCCGGTCACGCGCACGGCAATAGCAGTGGTTTCAGCTCCGTTCCCTCCGTCCGTCCCGTCTTGAAGAAAATCCTGAGTACGCACGCCAGTACCTTCGACTTCTGCAAACTCTCCTGCAGGGACATGCTGAAGCGCTTGCGAGAACTCGACAACCAGCAACGGCACTCTGTGGTCTTGATTGGCCACTCGAAAGACTTCGTTAACGACCGCCAATTCGAAGCATTCCTCGCCGCGCTCACCGAAAGAGAGGATGTACGCTTTGCGACCATGTCCGAGGTCGTGCGCGAAATCTCTGAGAGGCCTGCCGTCTCCGAATCGACTGAGAACGTTGGCACCGCTTTCGAAGGATCGAGGGTCCGATGAACGTTGAGCCATACATAGACCGTTTAATGGCCTACGTCGAGGCAGCCGACTACGCCGGCTACGATCCTTACGACGCACTGAACAGCCCATTGATCGGACGGTTGGGTGCGAAGAGCAAGTGGGTGCGAATTGCCGCGACTCAACTGCTCCGACGTTCGCCCATCAACCTGCGGCCGCTGCTCGGCATTCGCAAAGGCCACAACCCCAAGGCGATTGGCCTTTTCCTCTGGGGCTATGCCAAACTGTACGCCGTCAGAAAAGAGCCGCGCTATCTGGAGCGGATCGACTATCTCCTCGACCTGCTGGACAAGCTCAAAAGTGAGGGGTACTCGGGCAACTGCTGGGGTTACAACTTCGACTGGCAGTCCCGTACCTTCTTCCGTCCGGCCGGAACGCCCACGGTTGTCAACAGCGCCTTCATCGGTCATGCGTTGCTCGACTGCTACGAACTGACCGGCAGGCAACGAGCTCTGGACATGGCGATCCCGATCAAGGATTTCATCCTGAACGATCTCCACAGGACTGAGGTGGATGACACGTTCTGTTTCAGCTACACGCCCGTCGATACGGAAACCGTCCACAACGCCAACCTCCTGGGCGCATCGATTCTGGCCCGTC
>CAZGRF010000821.1:0-1813 GCA_964527825.1 uncultured Pirellulales bacterium | reverse complement strand
CCAGCATCTTGTCTTTCACTCGCGAAGCTCGCCTGTGTAACAAATACGCCGCCAACACCGTTTCAGCTTATGGGCAGACTGAAGATTCACGAAGACTGCTATGGGGTGACGCTGACCGTCAAGATCGTGCCCGGCAGCAGCAAGACGGCCGTGGCGGGCATTCTTGACGGCATGGTCAAGATCAAAGTGGCAGCGCCGCCGGAGAAGGGCAAGGCCAACGAGTGCCTGACTGCGTTTCTGGCTAAGCGACTTGGGGTCAGGAAGAACGCCGTGACGATCGCTGCGGGTCAAACGAGCCCGGTCAAACAGATAGAGATCGCCGGCATAACGACGACGACCCTTCGAGATAAACTGGGCCTGGGTGAACAAGGATCTCCATGACGTCACAACCACACGCAGCCCCCTCAGACCACTCGTTGCACGAGACGTCCCTGACCTACATGCTGAAGCTCTCGGCCCCCATGGTCGTCTCCACCGTTTCGCTGACGATTATGCAGTTCGTGGACCGATTCATGGTCTCTCGCTTGGGAACGGACGCTCTGGCCGCGGTGCTGCCGGCCGGTTTCGTCAGCTTCCTGCCGGGCGGGTTCGCAATGGGTGTGATGAGCAGTCTGAATACGTTCGTCAGCCAAAGCCTCGGCCGCAATGAGAGAGCGCGGTGCTCCAACTACTTCTGGCAGATGCTGTACATGGGAATCCTCTACTCTCTGGCGACAGTCGCAACGCTGTGGCCCGTAGCGCCGCTGCTGTTCAAGATGATGGGGCAGCCCGCCGGCGTAGCCGTAATGGAGGTCATCTACTTTCGCATCATGCTATACGCCCAGATTGTGGCGGTCGTCGGTTGGTCGGCCAATCAGTTCTTCATGGGCATCCACCGGCCCATTGTCATCATGTGTTCGTCTCTGTGCGGCCAGGCCATCAACATCGTAGCCAACTACGCGTTGATTTTCGGCAAGTTTGGCCTCCCAGCGCTCGGGATCGCCGGGGCCGCCTGGGGCACATTCATCGGCATGTCGATAACCGCGACGATTAACATGGCCGTCTTTCTCAGTGGCCCGGTGCACAGCCGGTTCAAGTCGAGGCAGACCTTGCACTTGGATGTCCGCAAGATGCGCGACCTGCTGAAGGTCGGCCTGCCTGCCGGCATTGGCCTGATGGTCAATGTCGCTTTCTGGGGCGTTGTGCTTTTCGCTCTCGTCGGGAGATTTGGCACGGAGGCCCTGGCAGCCACCAGCGCTGTGCTGGCCTATACCAACCTGTCGGTGCTGCCCGTCGTGGGGATGGCGACCGCCCTGACCGCTGCCGTCGGGAAGGCCATCGGCGCGGGGCGGAAAGAGCTCGCCCTGAGGCAAACAAGGATGTGTCTGGCGATTGCCCTGGTTTATATGGGGCTTGTTGGTTTTTGTTTTCTCGTGCTGCGGGACGATCTGATGGTCTTCTGGTCTGGAGACCCAAAGGTGATCGAGATCGGCTCGAGAATCCTGATTTGTGCGGCGCTGTATCAAGTGTTCCACGCGGCTCGCATCACCTACGGCGGAGCGCTCCAGGGCGCCGGCGACACCGTATGGTTGGCGGTCGTCTCCGGCGTCGGCGCGATTGGGATCCTCGGCGTTGGGGGCGGGCTGGCCGTCTGGCTATTCCCGACATCCGGCACGCTCGGCCCGTGGGTCATGGCGACGTTCAGCATCGTCGTAGTCGGCCTGGCCAACCGCTGGCGCTTCCTGAGCCGGCGCTGGATGAAGATCGACCTGTTCAAGCCCAAGCCGCTGCCTGTGCCGCTTCCCGTAGAGCCGAGCGCCGATTAGTCGCTGTC
>CAZGRF010000820.1:0-1814 GCA_964527825.1 uncultured Pirellulales bacterium | reverse complement strand
ACAAACGACCTTCTGCAACTGATTGAATCCTGGGGCCAGGATGATCCGTGGTGTGACATCGGTCCGGGCCCCTGGGGCGATGGTGTCGTCGATATCCAGGACCTGATGGTACTGGCCGAATACATTCCGGCCATCCGCACTCCCGGCAGGGACGTCCAGGATGTGCCTTGTGACGTGGTCCTGCGTTGGATAGGCGGCCCGTTGGCAGAGAGCTACGACGTTTACTTCGGGACTTCACGTGAGGATCTCAACAACGCCAGCCGAGCCCATTCTCTGGACGTGCTGGTCAGTCAGGGTCAGGACGCCAACACGTATGATCCCAACGGCCTGCTCGAGTTTGGCCGGACCTACTATTGGCGGATCGATGAGGTCGGCGCCGCGCCTGACGCGGCCATCTACAGAGGCGTGGTCTGGAGTTTCACGACCGAGTTGTACGCCTACCCGCTTGACCATATCACGGCCACGAGCAACGCGACCTCGCCAGAGGGCCAGGGACCGGAAAACACGGTCAATGGCTCTGGCCTTAATGCCGAGAGTGAGCACTCCACGGTAGGCACCGACATGTGGCTGGCGGCGGGCGACGCGGCGGGCTCCGTTTTCATCCAGTACGAGTTCGACAACGTCTACAAACTGCACGAAATGCTGGTGTGGAACTACAATGGACAGTATGAATTGATGTTCGGATTCGGGCTTAAAGATGTCACTGTCGAGTATTCCCTCGACGGTACGGACTGGACGGCCCTGCGTGAGGTGCGATTCGCCCAGGCTACTGCGATGTCCACCTACACGCCCAACACGGTCGTCGATCTAGCCGGTGTTGCGGCCAAGTATGTCAAGCTCACCGCTAACAGTGGCTACGGCACGTATGGTCAGTTTGGCCTAAGCGAAGTGCGGTTCTTCTACGTCCCAACGCGGGCGTGGCAGCCGCAGCCGGCCGATGGAGCAATCGGCGTGGATCCGGGCTGCGTGCTCAGTTGGCATCCCGGCCGCGAGGCCGTTTCCCACGAAGTCTGCTTGAGCACTGACCGGCAAGCCGTGCTGGACGGGACAGCCCTGATCGACACGGTGACGACTAGCAGTTGCCAACCGGATGCTCTTGATGACGCACAGATATACTACTGGAAGATCACCGAGGTCAACGAGGCCGAGATCCCCAGTCACTGGGAAGGTGACGTCTGGCAGTTCAGCACGAATGAGTGACGTGGCGCAGATGGCTTCGAGACCGACAAAGCTGTGTGGTCGCTTCTCAAGCCTGATCGATGACGTACGGATCTACAACCGCGCGGTGAAACCGTAGGATACGGGCTCTCGGGTTGTAATCGGGTAGTAGACGCAGGCGGCCGAATACGGGGTTATATATCGCATAGAGTATAGAGACTATCTGGCTGCCGGCGCGCCTGGGCATCCCGGAATCGTTGATGCCCAGCTTGCATTGTTTGCTATCCGGCCTGGAGCGACTTATTGGGCCTTCCGATGATCAAACGCTTACTCATTTGACCGGGCCGAGGTACAGGTCCAGCCATGCCTGGGTCTCCTTGATAAGCTCCTCTCGGGGAATGAAATGGTCTGTTTCGTAGAGCTTCAGTTCTTTCTTGTCGGGCGGCGTCCCCAACAGATCGAACATCGGCTTGACCCTGGTTTCGTAGCGAACGTTCAGGTCGTACTTTCCGTTGAGCATCAAGGTCGGGACCGTAACCCGGCCCACGTAGTTGAACCCGTCGACCTGAGGCCGCCTACTTCCGGGCATGCCGCCGACGGCAAGGACGCTGGCACCCAGGCGATCTTCGACTGCAGGGATAATGGCGCCGTAGTTG
>CAZGRF010000819.1:0-1818 GCA_964527825.1 uncultured Pirellulales bacterium | reverse complement strand
CGGCGATCTCACAGCCGCCGCAGGAGGCTGCCCAGTACATTGCAAACTTTGGCTTCTTGCCGTTGGCTTTAGTCATGCCGGCACCTCCTCAAGGTCGGGCGTGGGTTCGAGGGCAGGCGGGCTCTCATCACCGGGTTTATATCCGTTGGTCTTGCCCCAGTTCAGGGGACCGAGCGAGCGGATTTCCTCCACGAAGTCGCTAATCTCGCTGGCCAGCTTAACGCCTTCGGCCGCGCTGGCCCACACTAGTTTAACCCGCTCGGGCTCAAGCCCCATGGCGGCCAGTGTGCGGCGCAGCAACAAATAGCGCCGTAGGGCTTTGTAATTCTGTTCCAGATAATGGCACTCGCCAGGGTGGCAGCCGGTGATCATTACACCGTCTGCACCGTTGGAGAGAGCCTTCAATACGAAGGTTGGGTCAAGGCGCCCAGAGCACATTAGACGGATCAAGCGGATGTTAGGTGGGTATATTATGCGGGCAGTGCCGGCCAGGTCTGCAGCGCGGTAGCTGCACCAGTTGCAGGTGAAACCCACGATGACGGGTTCGAAAGTTTCGTTATTGTTCATGATTTTCTCTCCGTCTCTCCTAGGCCGGGACCGGTTCATCGCCCACGTTCAGCAACAGCAGGCCTTCGATCTGGGCTATGATTTGTTCGTTGCTGAAGCCCGTGCCGCTGATGGCACCGGCCGGGCAGGCGGCCACGCATGTGCCGCAGCCCTGGCATAGGGCAGCATTGACCTCACTGACCATGCGATCTTCGTGGAAAGTGATGGCGTTGAAGGGGCACAGACCGTTGCAAATCCGGCAGCCGGAACATTGATCTTCGTTGATACTGGCGCGGATTGGCTCCAGGGCTATCTCGCCCTGTTCGATCTTGCCGATCACGCGCGCCGAGGCGGCCGCTCCCTGCGCCACGCTGGAGGGGATGTCCTTCGGCCCCTGATCACAGCCGGCGATGAAAATGCCCTCGGTCATGGTAGCCACCGGGTCCAACTTGGGGTGCTTCTCGATGTACCAGCCGTCTGCGCTGCAAGAGATGCCGAACAGCTTGGCGACCTCTTTGGCGTCTTTGCGTGGCTCCAGCCCGATTGACAAGACGACCATGTCCACCGGGATGCGGCGCTGCTTGCCAACCAGGGTATCTTCCACCTGGATGATCAGCTTGCCCTCCTCGCCCGGCAGGCGGGCCGCGTCCGTCACCTCGGCCACTTTGCCGCGCACGAACAGCGTGCCCTCCTCCAGCACTCGCTGATAGAACTCGTCGTAGCCCTTGTAGGCCGTACGCATGTCGATGTAGAAGTTGTAGACCGTGGCGCCGGTGCGCTCGTGCACCAGGTGGGCGAACTTTAGCCCCTGCATGCAGCAGATGACCGAGCAGTAATTATTGTAGTTGCGATCGCGGCTGCCGACGCAGTGAATGACGCCGACCGCCTTAGGCGTCGTCTTGCCGTCCCGCAGCACGATGTTCCCGTTGGT
Organism: uncultured Pirellulales bacterium; assembly: GCA_964527825.1. GTDB lineage: Bacteria > Planctomycetota > Phycisphaerae > Sedimentisphaerales > Anaerobacaceae > JAFGLV01. The sequence goes on along the minus strand of CAZGRF010000819.1, from coordinate 341 downwards.
CGGGCCGGCGGCATTGCTCAGGCGCTCGAACTCCAGGCTGGTGAAGCCGTTCGCCAGCCGTCCGTAGCCGTAGTGCGAGATCTTACGGGCGTCGAACAAGTCGTAGCCGGTGGCCAGAATGATGTTGCCGACCTGCAGGGTCAGGATCTCGTCCTGCTGCTCGAAGTCGATGGCGTTGGTAGGGCAGAACTTCTCGCAAGCCTTGCAGGTGCCCTTCTCGAAGTAGATGCAGTTGTCCACGTCCATGACTGGATAGTTGGGCACGGCTTGCGGGAAGGGCGTGTAGATGGCCTTGCGGTAGCCCAACCCGGCTTCGTAGACGTCGTCGATGACTTTCTTGG
>CAZGRF010000818.1:0-1827 GCA_964527825.1 uncultured Pirellulales bacterium | reverse complement strand
CTATCCTTCGGTTCGTGGCTCCTATGGTGCGCTCGGTCATTTCTCCGATGGCACAAACCCTCTATTATAACCAGCTTCTCAAGAAAGGTAAGACGCCGCTTCCCGCGATTTGTCCGAAAAAACGCCTCCGGCAGCCTGGGTCCTCTCCCAGGTCCCTTGCGTCCAGGTCTATAAGGCCTGTTTTTCCCCTTTACCAGGCCACGGCCCGAGTTAGAATGGAATGGGTTCTGGCCTGTCTTGTGCCGAAGGGAGCACGTCATGGGAAGAGTGCGTGAAATGATAAAGGTGAACGGGCGGGAGTGTTGGACTCTGTTCGATACGGGGGCGCGCAATACGTATGTCGTCTCGGCGGTTGCGAGTGTTCTCGCTACTTCCAGGACCGCCCGGCCGATTCGGGCCGCGCTCGGAGGAAGCATAAAAGAGGCGACCCGGACAGCGCTGCTCGAGGCCCAGGTAGAAGGCCATCCTATCTCGACTCACGCCATGGTTATCGATGAGATCGGCACTGACGAGGACGGGCGTCGCATTGAGATTCTGTTCGGCGCGTTGGCCATGCAGCAATGGGGCATCCGTCCGATCCCCGACGAAGAACGCCTTGACCTGAGCCACTATCCCGAGGAGTTCATCGAATTCTAGCTTCTTCGCAATCACGTTGTGTGTAGCCCTGGAGCGGATGTCTGGAGAACTCGCAAGGTACCTTCTCTTACGCACAGTGCATTGGCGAATCAGGCACGCATGATCCGACACTTGGATTGGACTGGAGAATGGGTCTCCTGGAAATACTGTTCAAGGTCGGTGTGACAATAGTCGTTGCCATCATCATCTACTGGCAGGTCGCATTCCTCAGGTGGCTGTGGCCTTCCCACATAGATGTCAGAGCTACTTTCTCCAAGTTCATCCGAGAAACTGCACCGAAGAAGGACGTGATAGCCACCAGAGACCCAGGCAAGATCTACCAGAACGGTTTGCCAGTTGGCAACGTTATCGGGAGCGTCAGAAAGGTTGACGATACTACCGTTTTCGAGATGATCAGTGAGACATCTGATCTGAAGAGGGACGCACCTTTCGAGTTCAGACGAGAAAGGCTGCAGATCATCAGGGTTGGACGGGTTTCTGGTGTCGATATCTCAAATCTCACTGGTTCGCATGAGGCTGTACTGAGAGACGTTGTCTGCAAGAGAGTGCAATGAGGTTCGATGTCAGGGACGAATCCGACGGATATCGACTGCCATAAGATCGACGATTGCACCTTGGCGCTGCTGTATCCGGTGACATCGGAGAATCGCTACGGGGCCTGGGCCTGGAAGTCCTTCGACCGGGCCACCATGGATCGGCTCCATCGGAAAGGCTACATCTCCAATCCCAAGAGCGAAGCTATGTCCATCGTACTCAGTGCCGACGGAGCGGCGCGATCCAAGAATTGTCTGAGAAGCTGTTCGCCAAATAACACCAGGATTGTCCTCAAGGCCAGGCGTGCCGTGCGGGCTGGGGGCCAAGGTCGCTATCATATTATGAAGAAGACGGCTGTCCGATGCATGCATGTAGGTCTCGTCTGCGGGGCATTGCTGGGCTGTACGTGCCGGGATGACGGCACAGGGCGGATGCGGGCATACCTCATGCGAAACAGCGCGGTCATACCCTCGGCGGCGGACGGTGCGTTCGATATCCCCGCCAACATTTTCAAGGATACCATCGATGGGTACGAGGTCATCCTGACTGGAGAATCGCACGGGATGGCCGTCAACTACGCCTTGCGTCGTGCGTTTCTGTCATATCTCAAAGAAGCCGCCGACATCAAGTACTTGCTCCTGGAGTTAGGGCCCAGCC
>CAZGRF010000817.1:0-1828 GCA_964527825.1 uncultured Pirellulales bacterium | reverse complement strand
GCCTCGATCTACGGCGCAGGTACAGACCATGGCTCTCCTGCCTTCCAGATCTCGGCTACAACCCGCTTTGCCGTAGAGGCTCGAGTGGTATGGGACAAGCATCTAGAGAAGAAAGAGACAATCACAACCGACTGCCAGTGGTCCTACGAAGACGACTACGACTTCATCGATTGGTCCAATTGGCCGGACCCGATCTACTGCCGCAACCTTGTTGTGGTGACGTGGCCCGTTTTCTGCGAACCTTTCAAGGGAGACTGTGCCTATGGCCACCCGAACGACTGGTGGATCCCCTATGTTCCGGCTCTTGAGGTCCAGGCCATCCGCCGCCCCGACGGCACCTACGGCACCACGTATGACTTCGTCTCGGTGCAGTCCCAGGCTCTGCTCTCAACCCCGTAGCGAATAGTCGCTCATCGGAAACCAGACCTCTGGCCCGCGCCAGAGGTCTTTCGTTTCCCCTCAAGTTCCTCCTCAATGGCCCGCACCACGGGCCGCTTGTGTCCCGTTTGGGTCCCGCCTACGTCCCGCTTGTTCGCCCCTAAACCTGCTACGCTGTTCTGGGAAGCGATAGCGGAATTGGAACAGGGAGGTTGACATGACAACGCAAGTAGTTCTTCTCATGGTCGGAACGGCAGGGGGAGTGGTAGCTCTGGGTTGGTGGCTGGTGCGCTGTTTGTCCGTGTATCGGTACCGCAAGCTCGTCAATGATCGGCTGGAAGCGCTCGAACTGGGAGCGCGCATCCGCAACGCTTGCAGCTAGGGGGGCAGGGGGCAGGGGGGAAGGCCCGGCAGTCTTCGGGTCGGTAGCCAGCAGTCACCTCCCTCTTCCAAGAAAAGGCTGCCGGGCCTCTGCTCCCCCAAGGAAATCAACGACCAGGAGGTTCAATGGTCACCCGAGGTCAGACCCCGCCCATGCCCCACAGCGTGGGCGGGATCATTCTCTCCGAAAACTCGTACAAGATCCTCTCGCTTCGCTTTCTCCGCAAGGGATCGGATGGCAAGCCCATTGAGACCCCGGAGGAAATGCTCTGGCGAGTTGCCTCCCACGTTGCCCGCGTGGAAACCCACTGGGGACTGGATCCCGAGCAAGTAGCAGCGTCCTTCTACAACCTTCTGGCCAGCAAGCGATTTCTCCCCAACTCGCCCACCTTCACCGGTGCCGGGACTCCGCTCGGCCAGCTGGCCGCCTGCTTCGTCCTTCCTGTGTCGGACGACATGGGAAGGAAACGTTCGGGGATCTTCCAGACTCTGCGCGACGCCGCCCTCATCCAGCAGACAGGTGGAGGCAACGGTTTCTCCTTCAGCCGGCTGCGGCCTAAGGGGACGATCGTCAAGACGTCCTCCGGTCAGGCCACCGGCCCGGTCGGGTTCCTGCGAGTCTACGATCAGGCATTTGGTGAGGTTGCCCAGGGAGGCACGCGCCGCGGCGCCAATATGGCCGTCCTGCGGGTCGATCACCCCGATGTCGAGGAGTTCATCAGCTGCAAGACATCGGAGAACGCCATCACCAACTTCAACATTTCGATCGGGATCACGGACGCATTCATGCGGGCGGTCGAGAAGGACGATTGGTGGGAACTGCGCTTCCCTGATGTCCTGGCGCACGAGTATGTCGATTTCGATGGAACGCTCACTCAAGCTGTGCGCCTCGGCGTTCCTGTCAAGACCTACCGCCGGATCCGGGCGCGTGAGCTGTGGGACAAGCTCATCCAGCACGCCCACAGGAACGGCGAGCCAGGCGTTCTCTTCCTGGACACAATGAACCGCGAGAACCCCTTGCCGCATCTGTATGAGATCGAGGCCACCAACCCCTGCGGGGAGCAGAGCC
>CAZGRF010000816.1:0-1838 GCA_964527825.1 uncultured Pirellulales bacterium | reverse complement strand
AGATAAGGCCGCACGCACGTTACCGATCGTGAGCATCTCCCATGACCCATCAACATAGTCTTGCGCTTCCAGGAGAAGATACTCTGCCGCCCGGAAATGCGGCTCCCTGCCTGTAGGCGAGTTCGGGCGCTTTCGGCGTGTCTCCACCAGTGCCTCATTGATGAGTGAATGGGTCAACTGCTTCAAAGAGGCGATATCGACAGTCTTGTTCATGACATCTGGCATGGCAGATCCCTTCTATCATGTCGCAACATAGGATCGCATTGCCCTTCTCGTTGGCCAAGGAGCGATCTGTGTTACCGCTGTGTTGGCTTGCTGTTCTGTGGATGTTGTATCTTGCACTCTGGCAGGTTCAGTTCGTTCCGTATGCTGTTCTCTGCGTCTCTTGCAAGTTCGCGGCAAAAGGATTTCAAGTTTCCGATTTCATCTATCAGCCTGTTTCGCTCTTCACCGTCTTGCTTCCTCTCCTGCGATGTGTCCTTCCGAATGACCGACTGTAGATGCAGTCTTATTGAGCGCCAGTTCTCCACAAAAGTGTGCGGAAGGAGAATGAGATTGTCAGCAAACCAACCGCCTTTGTCGTAGAGGAAATCGAGCGCATCCTTGTCCGTGCCTTGGATCAAGACCGACTGGAGCTGGCCGATAAATTCCAGCCCTTTGCCGTACGCTGCAACTTTGCCTTGTGCGATTGTCTCTTGAAGCTTGACCTCACCTGCGATCCTTGCACGGTACCATGCCGCAAGGAAGCCTCCAGAAGCAGAGCAGGCTCCGCCTATCAGCACCAGCAGTATGTCTCTCATTCTCGGCCTCCTCAACTCATGTCGCCTTTGCCGGCATTCAATCGTTAGGCCGGACAATCCATACGCGGGTCGTCTCATCACAGATGCCAGGATCTGTCGCTACGGCTGATATCGGGTGGAAACGGAGGCGGGATAAGGACGAAATGAAGGAAAGCTGGGATCGAATCGCAGGATGTAGCCCAGCCGCCCTCGGCTGGGAATTCGAGAGATCACCCCCGAGGGTGGGGGCGCCACATTGGGTTTTCCCGGCCCTGCGCTGGCAGGGCCGGGGGAATGTAGACATTTTATAGCTTTATGGTGACGACCGCGGCCGAGAGCGGCGGCAGGGTTAGGCGCATTGTGTTGCCTTTGATACGCACCTGGCTGGGTTCGGCGCGGACGGCTTGGGGCCGTTGTAGGGTGTTTCGGGCGCTCAGCGAGCCGGGGGCGACCATGTCCATCGACGCCGTGACCGGGACGAAAGCTCCCGTCAAGGTCAGGGACACATCCACGGCGGACGTGCCGGGATTGACACTCTTGACGTACAGGATGCGGCCGTCCTGTGACTTGGTCGCGACGGTGTTGAGCGCGTCGGAATCCGGCCCGATCTCGATGCGGTTTGGAGCATAGTGGTTGCGCCACAGTTGCATCACGACGTAGTTGGGCGCCGGGAACCACGAGGCTTGGTCGAAGTTGATGAAGGCGTTGTCCCAGGCGGTGGCCGAGACGTGCCGCAGGAAGAGGGCGGGGCCGCCGATCTCGAAGACGTCGCCGCACCGCTCGAAGCCGTTGAGCACGCCGCCGGCGTACAACCCGGTGCGCCAATCGGTGCTCTGGGCGTTCCATTCGGAACAATAGATCTTCATCTTGGGATTGGCGGACTCGGCAATGATGTCGCCGGTCTGGCGGATGAAGCGCTCGTAGTTGTAGGGGCCCTCGGCAAACTGGTCCGGGCTCTCATAGTGATGAATGCTCAGGTAGTCGATCAGCTCGCCGCAGCCTTCGATCATCCGGCGGTTCCAGTCGAGGTTGAAGCTGCCACTGCCACAAGCCGCCAGC
>CAZGRF010000815.1:0-1838 GCA_964527825.1 uncultured Pirellulales bacterium | reverse complement strand
ACATCTCCTTCTCACAGTAGACATGCAGACCCGCCTCCATGCACGCGATAGCGTGTTCGGCGTGCCAGAAGTCCGGCGTCGCCACGATCACGGCGTCGATGTTGCCCTTCTCCTTGTCGAGCATCTCTTTGTAGTCGACATAGGCGGTGTTGTCGTGCCCGTACGCCTTGAGCATACGAGAAGTGCGCTTCTGATTGAAGACTTCCCAGATATCGCAGACCGCCTTGAATCGAACACCAGGGATCTTCAGACAGGCCGTCAACAACACCTGCCCCTGGGCACCGGCGCCCAGCCACGCCACGTTGATTTCGTCACCCTGCGCGGCCCCTGCCCGCGAGATGATGTTGGGGGCGAAAGCCAGCCCCGCGCCGACTGCCGCGGTGGACCGTAAGAAACTTCGTCTATCCATACCCTCTTTTGGCGTCTGGTCGCTCATTGTACTCTTATTAGCTCCAAAACTCTAACAACTCGATTGGCGACGGACTCTGAGAATAGAGCCCTTGATTATGTTAGCCGAACCTTATAGTGTCAAGAAGGCTCGTTCGATTTTAGGGCCGTCCCATAACGCCGGAGGGCTCGCCCTTTCTGCGATTGCCCTCAGCTCAGGGCTGCTGCAACGGCATCACGATAATGTTGCGATAGGCCACGGGCCCGTGGTTGCCCTGGAACATCAGCGGCCCCGTGGGAGCCTCCCGGCCGGTAAGGCCGCCGGGCGTCTGCTGGGGCATTACCAGGTTCCGGTGCAGCACATGGCCGTTCAATTCGACCTTGAGAAACTCGGCGTTCTGGATCTTCTTGCCGTCCGCGTCGAAACGCGGCGCGCGCCACTCAATCACGTACTGCTGCCACTGCCCCGGCTTCTTCGACGCATTCACCGGCGGGGCAAAGCCTCCGTAAATGGCGCCCATATCGCCGCTGCCCATCTTCTCGCGGCCGTAGCTATCCAGCACCTGGACCTCGTATTCGCCCATGACGTAGATGCCCGAGTTGGACCCTTGCGGCACCATCACCTCCAACTCGATGCGGCAGTCGCCGAACTTGGCCTTGGAATAGATGTCCTGGCCGGCGCCATGCTCCGGTGTCAAGTTGACCATTTCGCCGGTCCCCTCGACGCGCTCCAAGTTCTCTGGGTCGCTCGCCGAGATCTTCGCCCTGCCGGCGACCCACTTGTTCGCCTGGCCGGAACCGGCGTTGGTGGCCCAGTCATCCAAGTTCTCGCCGTTGAAGATGAGCCGCGCATCGCCGTAGGGCGAGTCGAGTTTCTTAACGGCGATATCCTTGAACTCCACCACCATTGGCGGCCCGGCGTGAATCTGCAAGGCCAGCAGTCCCTGGCGCGAGGCACCGCGACGATCGCCGGGATCGTCCGGGTTGGTCACGCGGTCATTATCGATCAGCTCCATGGTTTGGTAGCCGTTCAGGAAGTGCTGCAGGTGGTTGCCCTGACAAATGATGTGATACTCGTTCCAGTCCTTGTCTTTGTAGTAGCCGGCCTTGATCAACTCATCCGTGTCGTTTACCCGGCCGCGAACCACCTTGTTGCCTGCCTGATCGATCACCGTCAAATCACCGACGTTGACCAGCGAGGTGCGCCCGGCCTCGTCGTACAGGAAGCCCACCTGGCCCGGGGGGTTCGCGACTTCGGCCTGATAGCCGCCGATCCGCCACTTGTCGAATTCCTTGCTGCGGTACTGCACGCCCGAGTTGCCGTTGAGAATGCGGAACTTCAGCTTCAGCTCGAAGTCCGCGAACTGCCCGCCGCGGTAGACGCAGAACGTGTTGCCTCGGGCCGGATGCTCAGCGGTCGTCTCGCCGTGGATTACGCCGTCCTTGACCGA
>CAZGRF010000814.1:0-1838 GCA_964527825.1 uncultured Pirellulales bacterium | reverse complement strand
TCGGCGAGATGCTCAAGGCCGGCGCAGCCGGCTATCTCCTGAAAGACCTCGCGTTCGAGGAAGTCACCCGCGCCATCCGGACCGTCCTGGACGGTCACGTCTACCTCAGCCGCGGCATCGTTGGGGCGGTGGTCGAGGACTACGTCCAGCACCTCGAGGCGGGCCGCGAAGCCGAGGACGACCTGACCCCACGCCAACGCGAAATCCTCCAACTCATCGCCGAAGGCAAGGCCAACAAACAAGTTGCGTCGGAGTTGGGCATCAGCATCAAAACAGTGGAGAAGCATCGCCAGCATCTCATGAGCAAGCTGGACCTCCACGACACCGCCGGGATCACGCGCTATGCCATCGCGGCAGGCATCATCGAAAGCCCGGTCCAGGCAACGATCATCTGACGACTCTCTGCAGTCTTCTCCGTCGCCACTCAGCGATGTGATTTCCCATCGTCCTGAGACTGGTCATCGCAACGAAAGCTGCAAGAAACACGAGGGTAGGCCACAACCTGTCCGGTGCCAGCCGCTCGGCCAATATGTAGGGCAGTGCATGCACTTGGCTAACCTTCTTGAGTGAATCATACGGATTAGGATTGATTTGTGCGCGGTATCCATTCGGCGTGGCAGATCGAGCGCAGGTGCTCGGGGGTCAGTTGGTTCCACGCTATCCCAGAGGCGGTCAGCAGATCGTCATAGCCCCGGTAGACGCGATTGCTCAGGTAATGGCTGCGGAGATACGCCCACAACCGCTCGACGGGATTCAGTTCGGGGCTGTACGGCGGCAGGGGCAACAAGGTCATGTTCGACGGCACCTGCAATGCCTTCGCCACGTGCCAGCCAGCTCCATCGAGCACCAGGATCACATGCACATCGGCACCGGCCTGTTCGCTGATGAACCGCAGAGGGTGGTTCATGTACTCCGTATTGACCGTCGGAGCCAACAGGGCGGAGGACTCTCCCGTTCGCGGGTTGACCGCCCCGAACAGATACACCCATTCATACTCGGTCTGCTGGACGGCCGTCGGACGCGAGCCGGTCAGGCCCCAGCAGCGTGTCAGAGTTCCCTGCTGGCCGATCCGAGCTTCGTCCTGGAACCAGACCTCGATGGACTGGCCGGGATGTTGCTCGCCCGTGGCCTGGACAAAAGGGGGGCTTGTTCGACCCACTGCTGCATCTGGGCAGGATCGTTCTTGCGGTGACGCGGACGCGGGGCCAGGCAGGAAAAGCCCAGACGATGGAGCAAATCATACACTCCCGCTAAGCTATACTCGACCCCGAATTCCTTCTGGAGGATTCGTCGGATGTCCTTGGCTCGCAGCGTGCAGACGCCGTCGGTTGCGGTGGGACCGGCCAGGAGACGGTCCTTGAAGGACTGTTGCTGGGCCACGGGCAACTTGCTGGGGCAGCCCGACTGTCGTTTGGGGGCGATCGCGTCCAGCCCATGATCGCGATATGCATACACCCACAGTTGCACGAATCGTCGGCTGCGGGCCAGGGTCTGTGCGATCTCGGGAGCGCTACGGCCCTCGATGGCCAAGACGACCGCTCGATAGCGGTCTCGCTGTTTGGCGTCGCGTTGTCTGCGACTTCGCTGCCGCAGTTGTTCGAGATCGTCGGGGTGATGAGCTTGGATCTGCATGAGACAGTCCCTCCGTTTCTTCGACAGTATGCCACACGCAGACCCAAGGCGCTACCCTATTTTCACAGGCGCGCAAAAGTATTTCCTAATCCGTATGAGGGGCAACCTGCGCCTTCTTGGCCGCAATACGGGCGAGCGTTCACTCCCGTTGGCTGCAGTCGCACGATCTTCCGAAAGAAGGCCAGAATCGCGTCACGGTTTGAGTC
>CAZGRF010000813.1:0-1841 GCA_964527825.1 uncultured Pirellulales bacterium | reverse complement strand
CGAAGACAAACCTTTCACGACGGCTCCAGGAGTTGCTGCGTTCAACGAGGTGGGGTAGTCGCAGGCACCCCTTTATAGGTCAATGGATTTCCTTGCGTTGGGCGAGGAGTCGGGCGGTGGATACGTGTTTTTCCCGGAGTCCGCCGGTTCTTTTGGGTGGCGGTTTCTTGGGGCCGCGTTTGTTTTTCAGGAAGCGACGGATTGGGACATGAACGGCACATTCTCGCAGAAAGGAAGCCATCTGGCGAGGCGTCGTCTTGCCGAAGCGGCGACGCCAGTAATCGGGCGTGATGGCCACCATCATGCCACCCTGCATGGCTTTGATCTCGGACGCCAAGTAGTAGCCCGAGATCTTTTCCGGCGAGGCCTCGTCGCCATGAACCGCGCGCAGGGAAGCTTTTACGACGCTCAACGTGTTATACATCATCAAGGCGATGCAATAGGCCAGCAGCGCCGCTCGGGGATAGCACAACGTATCGATCTCGGCGTTGAACGCTTGGCCCAGTTCCTGGAAGGCGGTCTCCACTGTCCAACGTTTGCGATAAATGTCGGCCACCTTCAACGCGCCAACAGCGGCAGGAAGGTTGGTCAGAACGTGGATAACGGTCTCGCCGTCGCGCGTCGGGTGGTCCAGTTCGATGGTGATCCGCCGCAGCGTCATGGTCGCTCCGGTGTCCGGATGATCGATCTCCATCTTCTGCTCATACACCATGCCGCTGTCGCATCGTCCCACGCGGCACCGCTTGCCGACCAGCCGTTTGCCGCTGAGGGTAGAACCATGCTGGCGAATCGCGAAACAGGCCTTGCGCTCGGCGAGTCCGAAGAGAAACATGGTGGTGCAGAAGTTGCGGTCCGCGATCCACAAGTCGCCCTGGGCGACCGTGGGCAAGACCTCCGTGAGAAGCTTTCGCTCTTGGGCGTAGGCGTCTTCGCAGGGAACTGCGTCGATGGCAAGCATCTGCTGGGGATCCAGCACCACCAACCATTGGCCCGGCAAAGGAGCGGAGTTCAGCGTGCGGGTTTCCTTGAGGCGGTGTTCCGTTCCTCCCAGGTGCTTGCCGTCGAGGATTTTGGCCCGATAGCCCGGCAGCAGCGGCGGCAACTCGGCCTTCAAGCTGCGAATGATGGGCTCCAGTTGCGTGGCGGTGTCTCGCACCAACGCACGCGACACCGGCAATTCGGCCTTGGCCAGCTTGTCGTAGAGCGACTTGATGGTTACCCCGACCGCTTCTTTGTCGATTTCATAGGCTTCGCGAAGCGAGTTCCGCGCCCGCAACACGGTCAGCCCCAGCAAGTCGACCGCGGTGGAGAACAAAAGCTGGCCCTCATATTGATTCACCGCGTGCCGGCGAAACAGATCGTCAATCCGCTCCGCCGACATCGCATATTCGAACACCGCCCGCGTCATGACGGTCACGGGCGACTTCTGAATAAACCGTTCCAGCATTGCCTGCATCATAACCCTTTCCTCCGTGTGGAGTGTAACTGACCTACCAGTCACAGGTTATGCGAATAAACCAACGCTGGCCATAAGCTAGCACTGCAAGCTACAAAGGGGTGACTTCGTACACCCTACGCCTACGGCTACGCCATGAACGCTAGAGTCCGAGTTGCCATTGCTCTGATCGTGAGTCTTTCGTGCATCTTCGCCGGTGAGGCCTGCGGTGAGGGGCAAAGGCAGAAGATCGTTGTAACCAGCTCCATCGACGGTACGGAGCAGCCCTGCTATCTGATCCTGCCCGACGGGTACGACGCGGATGGGCCGCCGGTGCCGCTGCTGGTGTCGCTGCATACGTGGAGTGGCGACGTGGAACAGCGAGATATGGAGATGGAGCGGGAGG
>CAZGRF010000812.1:408-1845 GCA_964527825.1 uncultured Pirellulales bacterium | reverse complement strand
TCACGATCGAGGACGAAACCTACACCGGCATCGGAAGGTTCAACTTCATCAAGCTCTGCTGCGTGGATGAGGACGAGGAGGTCGTCTGGCTCGCCGCCGACGCCGGGTCGTACTTGCTGAACGAGGTGGCAGAGGGCGAGTCGAGCATGGACCTGGTCGAAGGGATGGCCTTCAGGTTCTACTACGAAGGCCCCAACATGGGCGAGACCCGTTCCATCGAGATCACCGGCGGAGACGGAACGGAGCATACGCTGGACTTCTCCGCAGGCTCGAACACAACGGACTATCGAGTCATCCTCTACGATGACGCCTTTGAAGACCTCGCGGGAGACTGCGAGTCTTGGTTCGAAGGAGAACAAATCGAGCTTGTCCACAATCAGGATGCTGAAGAGTGGACAATCTACTACGACCTGTTCCTCGCGGGCACGGGCGCTTGTTCCCAGAAAGCCCTCTTCGTTGAGTGGGTCACAGTCCATGAACCCAGTGTGAAGATCTTCCGCGCGGGTGCCCGTCTTATGGTGGACGCTACGGGGAGAACATTCGAATGCGATCCCCAGCTTTCAACAAAAGATGGCCATGTCGTCACCAGGGCCCCCCTCTTGTTCGCCGAAGCAGGATGCGTATTCGGAGGCGTGGAACAGGTGGAGAATGCGTTGAGGGACAGGCTTCACTGGTACCAGACCGTGGATTCGATCACCTTTTCGTTCCAAGGGGGTCCCTTTCCCGTCTACGGTCCCCTTCCTGATGCAATCGGCGCCGGTGCCGATGTGCACCCGACCGAGAAGTTCTCGATCGCAGAACTCCTAGTCTTGGCTCTGTTGCAGCGTCGCGGGGTAGATGTGCCAGGAGTCAAAGTGACCGAGGACTACAGGGATCCACGGTACGACAATCGTTGGACGAGTGAATACTCCGGTTTCTTGAATGTGACAGACATCGACTCGGGCCTGAGGTGGATGGCGGACGCGCCGACATGGTCCCTCAAGCCTGTCCAAGCGAGGACGTGCACAGTTCCTTGGGTGAGCGTGTGCGTGAAATTCACCACCTATCTGGTGATAACGGAGCCAGTGGGTCCGGGGCAGAATCCGGACGGTATCGCCGCGGTCAATGCGATACTCAAGTTCAACTGGACGGTCGATAACCTGTGCCTTCAGAAATCCGATGACGGCAGCACCTGGGTCGAACCAACCGGCGTGCCGGGTCGGGAAAAGGTGAAGCTCACGGTTAGCGAGATATCCTCTGAACTGCCCTGGGAAGGGGTGTCGGAGGTCGGACTTCTTGACGTCTATGTCTATGACTGGACTCAGGCAAGTTGGCAGCCGAATGTGGCGGTCAGGAAAATGAAGACTGCAACCATGATATATCAAGTAGCGGGGGACTCACTCATGCAGGTCTTGACGCAGGCAAACCCTTAGGTGGGAATTGAGGCCGGGCCTGTGC
>CAZGRF010000812.1:0-398 GCA_964527825.1 uncultured Pirellulales bacterium | reverse complement strand
CACGGAGCGCGCAGCAAAATCCGAGTTGCGGTCCTCGCCATGGTGAGCCTGGTATTCTGTTGCGGAATGCCCTCCGTTATTGTGCATGAGGCAGTGCGCGATCACCGCGCTTTGTACGACCTCATAGAGGGGCGACTCGGGCTGTTTTTTCGTGCGCGAGACGCCCTTCGCTCGGTTCCCAACGTGCGCAACATCCCTCCCGTAGCCAGCGCCGCGGACACGTACAGGCCGGGGCTGGCGTTCAGGTGGCAGCTCGGGGACACCGGAGAAGTAGAGCAGCCGGATGTCCGGAGGTTCCTGGAACTGATCGAGAAGAGGGGAAGTAGCGGTTGCACGCCCGAAGAGCTCCAGGAACTGCAGGCGCAAGCCGAGCGCTGGATCAGGACCAGCACGCTCGA
>CAZGRF010000811.1:0-1850 GCA_964527825.1 uncultured Pirellulales bacterium | reverse complement strand
AAGACTATGCCGACCTGGAGTTCACGGAGGGCGGGTCACACACGTTCGAGGTCCTTTCCATCGGACCTATGGCCAATCTCGATACGACACCTGCTGTCATGACGCTCGATGTCACATTGCCGGTGCCAGAGGTGCGGATCGTTTCGGCCGCGCAAGGCGTGGTGACGGACCTTGATGTCGTGATTGCATACGAGGTCGTCAAACACCCCGAGGGATCGGAGGTGACATTCCAGTGGCGGCTTGACGAAGGATCCTGGCAAGACACACGCGAAACGGTCGTCAGGCTACCGGGACTGGCGGATGGGGAACATGTCTTCGAAGTCAGGGGTGTCGGGGATGGCAAGTACATCCAGGCGCCGCCTGCATCCGCGCGGTTCAATGTCAAAGTCGACTATGAGAAGGCCATTAACTCAGCAATCAAAGGGTTGAGTGCGGACGACTATGGCCAGCGCGAGGCTGCCGCCCGGCGACTCGTTTCCTTGGGCGAGAGGTCGGTGCCGCACCTGAGGACTGCCCTTGAGACCGCCGACGAGGACACGCGATGGTGGATGCAGGCTGTCCTGGCGGAGATCGAGGACCGATAGGATCGGCACGGTGGCGGCCACGGTTGACCGCCGTTTGCTGCCGTGTACGTGCCTTTGCGGGCACATCGTGCTGATGCGCCTCGCGAGGAAATATCACGCCCTCGATGTTTGGCCCGGCCGCGAATTGAGCTTATACTTTACGTGAAAAGGGGTAGGTCCAAAGAACATGTCTCCGAAAATTGGCTTATAATACTCCTTCCTTCTTTTCCAGGGGGGACAGCAGACCAAGCAGCCGAAATCAGGGGGGTCGCTGTCTCCCCCCTTTTCCAAGGCCGCTGTGCCACCCTACCATGCTCAGAGAGAAGCAGCATCCGCCTGAGCACGCCGCCCACCGACATCAGAGTCCCGCCCATCTCCTGACAAGGACAGGCGTCCTGCCGTCCAGTTAAAAAGCTTGAGATTCCGGGTGTCACTGCTACGATAATGTGCCACCGAAGGGCCCGCGGGAGCGCTGGGCCAAGACAGAGTTGTTTGGCACCGTCATCTTCGAAGGGGCACCGGGCATGTCGCCAGAGCAACTGAAGAGCTTTGGCCATTCCGTCATGCACGAGTTGAACGGCAACCTCTTGCCGTTCTGGCTGGATCACGCGGTGGACGCAGCGCACGGAGGGTTCATCGGCTGGATGTCGAGGGATGGGGCGGTCGATCCCAAGGCCCCCAAGGGCTTGGTTCTCAACGCCCGGCTCCTCTGGGCCTTTTCGGCGACCTATCGGTTCAACCAAGACCCCCGCTGGCGCGACCTGGCACAGCGTGCGGCTGACTACCTTGAAGAGCACTTTTGGGATGCATCGCATGGCGGGGCCTTCTGGCAGGTCGATTGCGAGGGCCACTTCCTCGACGACAAAAAGAAGATTTACGGACAAGCCTTTTACGTCTACGCCCTGGCCGAGCACCACCAGGCGGTCGGCGACAGGGCATCATCGGACCGCGCCCAGGAGCTGTTCAGCCTGGTCGAGACGCACAGCCGGGATCAGGCCCGAGGCGGATACATCGAGGTATGTAACAGCGACTGGTCTGCTGCAGAAGATTCGCGGCTGAGCGACAAGGACATGGACGAGAAGAAGTCCATGAACAACCAGCTGCACGTGCTGGAAGCGTACACGAATCTCTATCGCGTTTGGCCTGACGCGGCTGTGCGTGTGCGCCTGGCTGAGCTGCTCGATGTGTTCGAGAAGCGGATCGCCGATCCTGCGACCGGTCACTTGAACCATTTCTTCGACGAGTCGTGGCAGCCCAAATCCGACGACTACACCTTCGGCCACGATA
>CAZGRF010000810.1:0-1851 GCA_964527825.1 uncultured Pirellulales bacterium | reverse complement strand
CCCACCACCTCACCGACCACCCCTGGCCGGAGTCCCAACCCGCTACCAGCACGTAGATAGCGCTGCAATTGTTCTGTAAATAGCCGGATGGTGGCTTTGGGCGCGACCTGGTTTCCTTCTCTTTGCGTGGGTTAGTTGGTTTCCATTGTAAGGTACTTTTTTCCGGACATCCAGCCTTCGTCGACTTCCATCAGCACGGCACTGGCCAGTCGCAAAAGCGACGCTTCGTTGGGGAAGATGCTCACCACGCGGTTGCGGCGCTTGAGCTCGCGGTTGAGACGTTCGAGCATATTGCTGGTTCTCATCCGAACTCGATGCCGCGCGGGCAAACAGAACACGCTGAGCGACTCGGGGATGTTGGTTTCCATCCAGTCGGCCAATCGGGACGCCGAGTCGGCATACTTCTCGACCGCCCGCCGCAAACGACGGTCGGCTTCCGCACGGTCCGGCGCATCGAAGATGTCGCGCAAATCGGCGACCACTTCCTCTTGCATCGCATCGCTGGGGATATAGCGCAACGCGTTCTGTATCACGTGAAACTGGCAACGCTGCCAGGGTACGCCGGCGAAACACGCCTGGCGAGCTGCCTTTAGCCCTTCATGGGCATCGCTGACGATGTAACGAACGCCACACAGGCTGCGCGTCAACAGGCTCTTGAAAAACTCTCGCCAATGCACCTCCGCCTCGGAGTCCGAGACACTTACGCCCAGCACCGTGCGGTGGCCGTCGGACGTGATTCCGATCGCCACCAAGAGCGCCATGTCGACGACCGTTCCGCCACGACGCACGTGCTCATATCGGGCATCGAGGATCAAGTACGGTACGTCGCCCAGCGGCCGCTTGCGCCACCGCTGCAGCTCTGCGTCCAGTTGGGTGGTCAGCCGACTCACCGTGGAACTGGAGACCTCATGGCCACACAACTCGTGGACGATCTTCGACACTTTACGGGTCGAGACGCCTTGGACGTACATTTCGGCCAAGGCGGCGGTCAGGGCCCGTTCGCTACGAATCCCGCGCTCCAAGGCTTGGGGATAGAAGGCGACGTCGCGTGTCTGGGGCACGTCCAGGTGCAAATCCCCGACGCGCGAGTGGACGGTCTTGTCCTTATAGCCATTGGCGTAGCCTCGACGCTGCTCCGTCCGCTGGTAAGGTGCAGCCCCCAGCGCCTCACACCGCTCGATTTTCATCACCTCGTTCAGTAACAGTTCAATCACCTCGGCCAGGCCGTCGAATCCATGGTTCGCCAGCAGTTGGATCGCCTCGCGACATCCGCTAAACTGTGTGGGGTGGGTCATGACAGGTCTCCTTTCTTGGCAAGTGAAGTCACCAATTCAGGAAGCCAAGTCTGGCCCACCCCTATCCATCCAAACAACACCAAACAGTTACTGCAACGCTGTCAATGCTGTCATTTACAGAACGCTTGGGACACTATCCTGAAGTCTGCCCTGCTGTTCGGGGCTATGTACGCCTTGGTGTTGTTTGCGTTGGAGGCGGCCCGGCAGTACGTCGGCGGCCAGGGTCTTTTCGTGGTGGCCGGGCTATCCGGGCTGACCGACATGGACGCCATCACACTCTCCACTGCCCAGATGTCGGCACACGATTCGGCGATCGCCGCCGGCGGCTGGCGGTTGATCGTGGTTGCCGCGCTGGCCAATCTGGTCTTCAAGGCCGCTGTGGCCGGTATGCTTGGCGGCCGCCGTCTGCTGGGACAGCTCGCGATGCTCTTCTGCCTTCCCATTGCCGGCGGCATCGCAATGCTGGTGCTGTTGTGAGGGGCGAGGGGCGAGGGGCGAGGGGCGAGGGGCGAGGGGCGAGGGACGAGAGGCTGGGGGCTGGGGGGCAGCAATTCCC
>CAZGRF010000809.1:0-1856 GCA_964527825.1 uncultured Pirellulales bacterium | reverse complement strand
CCGCGCAAGACGCGATCCCCTACGAGGTATCGCTGGACATCGACGGCGCCTGCTGCGACGACGAAACTGTTGTTTGCGAGGACTCCGTCGCGATGTTAGATTGCGGGGGTCGCTGGGCCAACAGGACGTGCGCAGAACTTGATCCGCCGTGGTCCACGGCACCGTACGCCCTCGAGTGGATCGTGCAGAATGTCCCGTACCAAGTGCCCGATTGTATCACGGCCCCGTCACACAGTATTTGGATCAATCCGAGAGAGTTTGACGGAACAGGTCCCACGGCCTCCCCGGGTCAGCACGATATTATTCCGGGACGCTCGTACGAGACCTGGGCCTGTCTTTCCGCAGAGGAACTGACTAGCCCTCCGGTTCCGACAGAATTGCTGGAGCTGAATCTGAGCGCCATGCCGGCGGGCTTGGCGTTCTGGGGATTGTATGACACTCTCGACGGATTCGGGCAATGGGAGAACGATCTGCCCATCCCGAGCACGGAGGCGGCTAAGGCCACTGGCAAGACCGCGTCTATCAACGGCGGTAGAGTCACCATGCCGGACATTGCTCAGAAGCCCATGGAATGCGGCCCGACCTCCGCAGCCAATTCCCTACGCTGGCTCGCAGAGACGCATGGTTTTGGCGACAGACTACCGCGGAAGAACGACGACCTGGTCAAAGACCTGATGGAGGCCATGACCGGCAGCAGTGAGAGGCCCTTTGGCGGACTCAGTGATGACCAGTTGCACGACGGCAAGGTCAAGTATGCCCAGGATAAAGGGATGCCCCTTACGGTCAAAGGCGGGTTGAACGATCCGAATGCCAGCGGTGGCAAGGCCTTCGATTTCGTCAAGTCTGAATTTGACGACGGCGAAGACATCGAGTTTCTCATCGGCTGGCCCGGCGGCGCTGGGAGCCATTGGGTTACGGTAACCGGCTACAAGATCAACGGCGACCGTTTATTCCTGACGGTCAACGACCCGGATGACGGCAAAACCGGCGGTGTCACCTGGGAGCTGGACCGCAACGGCAATTTCACGAAACCCAAAGGGACCATGCTGTGGGCCGTGTCTGAATCCTATCAGGAGCCGCCGCCTTCCACCGTCCAACCCAGCACAGAGGTCGAGAGCAGACGCTAGTGCTTGGACTACCTCGGAACCCTGGGTGAAGATCGCTTGGCCTGACCTTCGAGTCGGGCAAGCGGCTGCGGTTGCGATGCGCGTTTCGGTTGCGTTCGGCGCGTGGCGGCACCGCTCGTTGGGACGGATTGCCGAAACGAGCCGCGCAACCGTGAGACGATGACACGCGCGGGCGGCCCACCAGATTAGAGGAGTCGGAGTACTGCGAGACTCGCACCCTGCGGCATCATGAGATCGGCGCGAGCAGCAAGTTGGTCTTGCCACTACGATTGCCGCGCGTCGCGTCAGCAAACCTCGATATCGGGTGTGCTCGTCGGCCGGAGGCTGGGCATTGCGTTCGCGCCTAGCGCTATACGTCCTTGAGTCTCGTAGGGTGTGCACCGCACACCGCTCGCTCTTTCTCGTTTATTCTTTTCAGCGGGTCCACGCGCCCGCTGTCGCGACAGTCACCATCATATTGTAGCGCGGGCATGACGCCAATACAAGCGAAAACGCCGCTAATCCTCATCGCGGCAGAACGATGGTATGCGCTGGGAGGCGGTGCGGAGGAGCGTGGAAGCGTAGTCCGGCTGGTGGCCGGGGGTGCGAGCGGCACCTTCGCGGCTGTGCGTGCAGACACCTCGGATCAGCCGCTGCCGGTGCCGGCGAGCCGCAGGTCGGCGCGGACCGGAAGCTCGAAGAGGTCTGTCCGCAGGAGCCTCGTCGCGAAGAACAGGACCTCCAGGCTCT
>CAZGRF010000808.1:0-1856 GCA_964527825.1 uncultured Pirellulales bacterium | reverse complement strand
TTCAAGTCGCTGTGTAATTCTGTCATCGCCGTCATCCTTAACCGAGCGAGTTCCCGTTAGCGACCGTAGTGTACCGCATCGGCTGCACCCTCGCAACCCCAGGCGCCGCGCAGAGGCGGAAGTGCCAATTTGACAGTCGAGACGGCCCGACCCGGCCATTCTGCCGCCCGCGAGCCGCAAAATCAGCGTCTTATCGGCACCTCTGCTCTGGCACGCAGTTTGCACATTTCTGTCTGTAGAAAACGTGGTCTTTGAGAGTCAGTTGCAGGAATCATGACCGAGAGAGAAAGGAGGAATGATTATGACACTGGTACCTTTCACAAGACGAAACAGGGGCGAATTGGCTCGACTGCACAATGAGATGGACGATTTGTTCGAGGGTTTCTTCCGCGGCGTGGACCGGCCGTTCGGCTACAAGACGTGGCCGGCGCTCGATGTCGCCGAGCAGGAGGACGCGATTGTGGTCCGTGCCGAGGTGCCCGGCTGCAAGGCCAACGACATCGACATCTCCGTCTACGGCAATACGCTGACCATCAGCGGCGAGAAGAAAGAGACCAAGGAAGAGAAGGACAAAGGCTACTACCATACCGAGAGCGTGTACGGCAGCTTCCGCCGGGAGGTGAAGCTGCCGGCCGATGTGGACCCGGCCAAGGTCGCGGCGACCTGCAAGGACGGCGTGCTCTCGATCACGCTGCCGAAGACCGCCAAGAGCAAGGCCGTGAAGGTGCAAGTCAAAGGCTAACCGAACATCCGTTCGCCAGACAGTGCAGTACCAAGTAGCCGGGGAGCAAGAGCGGCGCTACCCGGCTACTTGCCTTTCTGCGCACACCCGCGGTCCGCGTGGCAAATCGTGGCGCCAAGACAATGCGTGTTTGACACAGGCCACGATTCGAGAGACACTGGTCGGGTGACTATCTACGGCCACGATGGAATCGTTTCCATGAGCGAAAAGGACGACGCCCAGATTCAGGCACTCAGGCGCATGACCGCCGAACAAAAGCTCCAGGCGGCCATGCAACTCTACTGGTCCGCCCGCGCGTTGAAAGCCGCATGGATTCGGGACCAGCACCCAGACTGGACGAACGAGCAGGTCGAGGAGGCCGTGAGGGAGATCTTCACCAATGCCCGGACCTAACCTGTTTCTCGTCTTCGTCGAGCCATTGGACCGGGCCGCGGTCTCGTACATGGTCACGGGCTCCGTCGCCAGTCTCCTCTACGGCGAGCCCCGGCTAACTCACGATGTTGACCTGGTCGTGGAACTTGATGCGCGGGGCGCGGCGGAGTTCGCGCGCATCTTTTCCGCAGAACAGTTCTACTGTCCACCTGAAGAGGTCATCCGCGCGGAGGCGTTGCGGGAGAGCAGAGGGCATTTCAACCTGATCCATCACGCCACGGGCTTTAAGGCGGACATTTATCCCGTGGGCCGCGACCCCTTGCATCGTTGGGCCATGAGTCGCCGGCGCGTCTTCCAGATTGAGCACACGCAGGTCTGGGTGGCGCCGCCCGAGTATGTCATCGTCCGCAAGCTCCAGTATTACCAGGAGGGCCGCAATCCCAAGCACCTCCGGGACATCCAGCGAATGCTCGATATCTCACCGGATGCCATCGACCGGGCGGAACTGAGCGCCAAGGTCGCTGACTTGGGCCTACAAGGCGCATGGGCACAGTTGTCGGGGCAATAGCAACCCCGCACCTCAACCGGCGAGTTCTTGGCTTTCCTGATACTCCTATCTTACCGCTTCTTCGTTTTATCCTTATCTCGTGATTCTTCCTTGCCGATAACGCGCCCAGCAGCGAGGTTTGGTGTCTTTGATGAACATCCGTCGCCACGTTGGACGGGTGTCAGTGAGAGGAAG
>CAZGRF010000807.1:0-1871 GCA_964527825.1 uncultured Pirellulales bacterium | reverse complement strand
CCAGACGGTCTCGCTGCGGCTGCACGGCAAGCTCCAGGGCGAGATCCAGGTCAGGGAGTTGTATCCCCTGCTCGAATCGGTCCTGAAGTTCAAGGGCCTGGCCATGACGTGCCACCAGGGCAATCTGGTCACCATCGTGCCGGTGGCAGACGCGCTGGACGTGGACCCGACGTTGCTGGATTCGGCCGGCTCGGTCCTCGGCGCCGGTGACATGGTTGTCACGCGCGCCTTCAATTTGCAGTACGTCAATACCGCCAGCGCCATGAATCTGCTCGACAGTATGAAGCTCAGCGTGGCGGTCTCGCCTGTAGCCGAGACGGGGAGCCTGATCGTCACCTGTTACGCCCACCGAATGGAGCGGATCGAGCGGCTGCTGAACATGGTGGACCGGCCGGGCCGGCCCAAGGAATTTCGCTATCGCCAGTTGAAGTATACCATAGCGGCGCCGCTGGCGGTGAAGGTCGAAACGCTCGTGGCCGAGCTCCAGACGGTCCCGGTCAAGATCGCCCCGGTGGCAAAGCCCGCGTCTAACTCGCCCATCCTGCTGACAGGCGGGCCCTCATCCCGTCCGTCCGCAAGCTCCCGGATCACTCCGAGCACGACCGCAACGAGCCAGGAGGCCGAGGACAGGAACACGGTCTTTCTCGATGCGGACGAGCGCACCAATCGCCTCCTGATGATCGGCCACGCCGAGCAGTTGGCGATTGTGGAGAACGTGATCGATGCCCTCGACGTGGCCCAGCACGATCCGCGCACACTGAAGGTCTACGACATCGTCCACCTCAGCGCCGCCGACGTCGTGCAGAAGCTGGAAGAGCTGGAAGTCATCGGCAAGGCCGAGAAACCTGCTGCGACTGCTCCTTCTGTCTTTGCCGCCAAGACCTCGTCGTCGGGCACGACAGCGACGAGCGAGAGTCCATCCAGTGCGACGATGGAAGCCACGCAGGTGACGGTACTGGAGGCAACGAACGCGCTGCTGATCAACGGGACTGACGAGCAACACGCCCGGATTCGCGCGGTCATCGACCGGATCGACGTGGCCCCCCAAGACCCGCGCTTCTTGCAGGTCTACGACATCAAGTACGTTGACGCCGAGGACGTGAGACAGAAGCTTGTCGAGTTCGAGATCATAGGACAAAGGCAAAACGCCAACGCCGGTCCCGTGGCTGCCGCGGGCGCCGCCGCAGAACCAGCCGCGCCGATGGAGGCTGCACCGGCGCAGGTTGCGACGATGCAGGCGCCGCAGGTGACAGTGCGCGAGGCGACGAACTCGCTGCTGGTCAACGCCACGGAAGCCCAGCACGCCCGGATCGCCGAGATCATCGCGCACCTCGACGTCGTGCAGCAGGACCTGCGGGCGATGAAGGTGTACGATATCCAGTACGTAGACGCGGCCGAGGTGCAGGACAAATTGCAGGAATTCGAGCTGATCGGCGTCACGCAGGAGACTCCCGGGCGGATTACCGCCGGGCCTGCTTCCGCCGGGGCGGCGCGTGCGGCTGCGAGCCCCGCCGGGGCGAAGGAGGTCGCGACCATGCAGCAGCCGCAGGTGGCCGTGCTGGAATCCACCAACTCACTGCTGATCAACGCCACCGAGTTCCAGCACGTCCAGATGGCCAGCGTCATCAAGCACGTGGACAAGGAGGTGCGGCAAGAGGCGATTCCGTACGAGATCTACTTCCTGGAGAACCAGGACCCCGAGGCGCTGGCCGAAGTGCTCGGCAAACTCATCCAGGAGACGGTCACGAGCAAGGAGGCCAAGATCGAGCAGCCCGTCAAGAGGCCGCAGGACGAAATCACCATCGTGCCGGACAAGGGAACGTTCTCCTTGGTCGTCTACGCCAGCCGCAAGAACCAGGACTGGATCAGCA
>CAZGRF010000806.1:0-1872 GCA_964527825.1 uncultured Pirellulales bacterium | reverse complement strand
TTTTTACGTAAAGACTATTCCTTTTCCTACCTCATCGCTTCAAAATGGAGAAGATGAGCACTTGTGTGCCCACGACAACCTTAGTCGCATCGCCGACCATTATGGTTACCTGGATACTACCAAGGCCGAAGAACATGCTAATCCCTACAGTTTTCGTTTCGCCGACAGCGACATTGACAGTCCCATTAACGTTATGGCTAATCAGGTGAAAGATGCCCCCCTCGACATGGATCTGCCATGGAACATTAGTCGCGTTCATGGTTCCATTATTGGTGATCTTCACATGGATACCAAGACCACCCGTGACCGTGAATGAGAGGTTTGGTGCTACAGGCTCTGCAGCAAATTTTATCACCCACACATCACCATTGTAGTATCCATTATCCGATCCGGCGATAACGTAGCCGCCGTCACTAGTCCTCGCCCTCCACACGCCTTCCTTCGTTTTGGCGGACATATGAATGATGCCGATGCGCTCATGCGGCCAGATTGTATCAACGAAAAATCCTCGTTCATCGAGCATGGGAATAGCTTGAGAACATCCCCAGCAACACCTAGCACTTAGAATTGCAGGGTTACCGAGTCGCAAATAACTGACGGCATTGAGGGCCACCTCATCAGCGTGAAAGAGTGCTGTGTTTGTTACCGCGCCCTTCCATATGGTCTTTGATTTTTGCGAAATGGAAGGCCTCCAAGGCGGGGACTTCGCGCGTCTTGCTCTTGGATACAGAACAGCTAGCAATTCTCCCCAAGAAGACCAGAGAGGTGACTGCGATCGGGCAGCAAAGGTGCACCCAGTCAAGAAGGAACACTCCAATAAAGGAGAAGCTGCGGCCTTCTCTAGAAGCTGAGAGAACAAATACGAGAAAAATGAGTGATAGGGGATACCCGGGGTGTTGGGGGCGGTGGACAACAATTGCCTGTAACCCGGGTGGATGTAGCTGACCGCAGCCACAGGATATTCGGCAGTAGCCTCTACTATCTCTTGAAGTGCGAAACCATCTTGCACCCAACAATCCGCATCGAGCCAAACATAGACGTCAAAGTTTGGAATGTAGCGTGGAATGTGAGGACGAGCCGATAATGCTCTGAACCATGGTCCTGGAAAATCGCCGGGGTAGTCCCAGCCGACTTGGACTATTTCAGCACCATCACGATTTAGCGACGCTCTGGCCTCATCATCGAGCCCAACGTCCATACAGAAAAGGCGATGCTCAAATGGGGCGTGGGCGCTAACGCTTCGCACCAGATCTAAAGCGAGATCGACATGATCCAGACTCGCAGCCGTCACTATCGCGATCTTCATGAACAAGGTGTCGATTGAGGCCAGTGCCCAATCGCTCCGATTAGATGCACTTACCGCGCGTATCTTGGTGTCATTAGAGACTCGGCGGTTTGCTACTGCGACATTGAGTCTCGTTTGGTCGACTGGCGGGGGGTCGCCCCGCCGGGAAAAGAAAATCTCCCAGCGCTGCGGCCCGTTGCGTGCTCGCGGGAGTCAAGCCGTCGCTACTGCAACGCCTCTCGCAATTTCGGTCGCAGCCTCCGCGATGGTGCCGCAGCGCAGAAAAAGCCCGACATCGATCTCTGTGCCTGTGAGTTGTTCAATTTCCATAGCGAGAACGACTGCATCGGCAGAATCGAGACCCAAGGACTCAAGTGTGGTCTCGTCGTTGAGCGTGGCCTCGGTGGTGCCGGCTAGCTCAGCGACACGCTGAAAGATCATCCTCCGCACGTGCGCTGGGTCCATGAAGCCTTACCTCAAGCGAAAGCTACAGGCAGCCGGTGGGATGCTCTGACAACTACTCCCGGCGTCTGTTCATAGGCACCAACCTGCCGAAGCGCAGGCATGACGGAAAGGCCGGCGAAGGC
>CAZGRF010000805.1:0-1875 GCA_964527825.1 uncultured Pirellulales bacterium | reverse complement strand
TACCAGGCGTTTTTGTCACTCGCGGAGTTGGACGACGAGGCGCGGACGCTGCTTGCCAAGGTCGCCCGAGGGAATATTGACCCGAACGACAAGGTGCGGGAGTATATCCAGCAGTGCAAGGGAGGGATCGGATTTGCTGAGGCCGCGGCCGAGGTGCCGGCCTGTCACTGGGGTTTCCGGTTCTCCCTGGGATTCGACGCGCTGATGCCGCAATTGGCGCAGGCCCGCTTCCTGGCCTTTGTCCTGGTCGCTGACGCCCGTGTCCGGGCGGCCGACGGAGACTATCGCGGCGCGCTGGAGCGGTGTCTCATGATGGGCACCTTCGCCCGTCACATCGGCGACGACACGCTGGTCTCCTATCTGGTCGCCATCGCCGTGCGGGCGCTGAGCTATCGCTGTATGGGAGACGTGATTGGACAAACCGGCGACGACGTGAAGTTGCTGGAATGGCTCCAGCGCGAACTGGCCACGTCTTCGGAAGGGGCGCTCTCACCGATTCGGCCCCTTAAGGTCGAGACAGACATTGTGGCCGATGTATTGCAGATGAAGAATGTCGAGAAGATGGCACGGGTGCTGGGCGAAGCGGATGAGCAGACACGAGAAAGGATCATCGCCGCCGCCAACGAGAAGGTGTTGGCCCAAGCCAGGCAGCTCTATGCTGAGCGCGTCACGACAGCACTGTCAATTCTGGCCGAGCCCATGCCGTACGAACAGGCTTTTGTCCGACTGGAGCAATTGACACAAGTGGCCGACCCCAACGATCCGTCCTCCGTGGGTGTGGCGGCCTTCCTGCCCGCGATAAGCAGGATCTATAACCTCAAGACACGGATTGAGGCGGACACCAATGCCATCAAGATCGCCGTCGCCATCTGTTTGGACAAGGCCAAATCCGGGCAGTTGCCCCGCAGCCTGCCGGCCGATGCGCCCAAGGATCCCTTCAGTGGCCAGGCCTTCGAGTATGAGCGCACGGACGAAGGTTTCACTCTTCGCTGCCGTGCAAAAGAGCTTGGCACTGACAGACTGCATGAATACACCTTTGCGGTGAAGTGACAATCTCTCCCTCCGGATGAGTAAGCTGGGCCTCGTCATCGGCCCAGCTCTTATTCTGGCCGGTCATGCCCGACGCCTGGCCGGAATGGATGAGAGGATCCAAAGACTACGGACTTCCTGCAGCCGACCTGAGCGGACGCGGCACACCGATCTTCTCATTCCGGCGAAGGTGTGCTACGATGGCGACCGACCCGAGACGCGTTGGGACACAGTCAGGCCAATGCAGGAGAATGATATGCTCGCTATCGAGAATAAAGAGGACGTTCAGCCGATCTGTCCACACTGCGAGGTCGAGCTACAGCGGATCTGGATGCAGGAGTTGCAGGGCGTGCTTGGCAGACGGTACGTGTATTTCTGCCCTCACTGTCATAAGGTGCTTGGCATGTCGCATCGCAAGGGATTCTGGATGGGATAGCACCGACGCGAGGCACTGCGAGAGTCCCTGATCCTGTCCGTCCGCCATGCCTGCGGGAGTGCCTCATCGAGAAAGAACACGCGTCGGGCCGTGCATGCGAGGTGACGGACCCTGCAGTCTACCCTTTCTCTACAACTGCGTTCTGCCGAATGGCGTGCGCCCCCGGGATTGAAGCCGCACGCGTCGATCACCCACGTCAGCCCGTGTTGATCCCTCGCCGGAATGTCGGACGCTCCGTAGGCTGGGCGGATATTCGTATGACGAGGCCTTACAGATCGAGAGGGGAGACATAGTCGCCTTTGGTGACTCTCAGGTCCTCCAGTCGTTGCCGCTGGGCTGCCATCTCCTCGTACATTGTCTTCGGCGTGTTCTCGACGGTAGCGTAGATCTTCTTCATGCGGTCGAGCTTG
>CAZGRF010000804.1:0-1876 GCA_964527825.1 uncultured Pirellulales bacterium | reverse complement strand
GTGCCTTCGTAGAGGCTGCGGCCGACGATGACGCCGGCGACGCCGATGGGCTTGAGCTTGCGGATGTCCTCGGTCTCCTTCACGCCGCCGGACGCGATGACGGGAGTTTCGACGGTTTCGACCAGTGCCCGGGTCCGCTCGATGTTGGGACCGGTGAGCATGCCGTCCTTGGCGATGTCCGTGTAGATGATCGCCGCCAGTGGGAGCTTGTCGGCCTGGGCAGCGAACTCCAGCGCATTCTGGGTGCTTTCTTCGAGCCACCCATGCGTGGCGACCTTCGAGCCTCTGGCGTCGAGCCCGAGAACGATTCGGCCCGCGAATGCCTCCGCCATCTCACTGAACCACGCGAAGTCGCTGACGGCCTTGGTGCCGATGATGACCCGGGTGACGCCTATGTCGAGCAACCGACGGATGGAGGTCTCGTCGCGCAGGCCGCCGCCGACCTCGATCTGGAGCAGGCCGAGTTTGGCGATGGCGGAGATACTCCCGGTATTGACGGGGCGGCCGGCCTTGGCGCCGTCCAGGTCCACGATATGCAGCCACCGGGCGCCGTCGGCATGGAATTCCTTCGCTTGCTCGGCGGGATCGTCCCTGTAGGTGATCTGATGATCGTACTGTCCTTGGATCAGCCGGACGCATTTGCCGTCACGCAGATCGATTGCAGGTATGACATCCATCATTTCACTCCGGTCAGCAGTGCAACGCCGTGCGCGGCACGCCCGCACCGCGGCGGCTACCGAACAAGAACTCCAACTTGTCCTATGCAAGACCCAAGTTATACTATGTTCCGTGTTTTTCCAGAAGAGACTTTGGAGATTGGAGACCCGACTATGGCCGGATCGGTCCTGCTGACGACGCCAAGCGGGCTGACCGTGCGGTCGAGTGGATCGATCAGGCCGGCTTCGAAGACTCTCCGGCCGAGCGCCTCGCGAGATAGCTCCGGCAGCGAACCAGCGGACAGAGGCTGATCTCCCGACGGCAGCCGGTCCGCAGCCCTTCCTGTCTGACGACCCGGGGCATTTCCTGTTCAAGCTCGCCTGCAATCAGCTTCGGGATCGTGTTCTTGCCCGACCCATTGGGACCGGCCATACCGACTCTCTCGCCCGGATAGAGCTAAAGCGTCAACTGATCCAGAACTGCCTCCGACCCAAAGAATCGGTGCACATCCTGAGCACAGCTATCGCCATCGACGAAACCTGTTCCGAAACCTTGCGTTCAAAACGAACCGCCTATGTTACCGGTTGTCTTGCGCTGGCAGAAGACCGGCTCGCGTCCACCAGTTGTGGGGCAGGTTGCCACGGCGCACCAACGGGGTCGATACATCATCTGGGCGATCTGATTTCGATGGTTGTCCCCTTTGTGTGCGACGGTTCAATCTTGACATCGCTCAGCCAAGCAGCGGCACCGCCTTCTCATTCCACCACTCCTTCAGCTTATCTGTATCTCCGGTCTCGGTCATGCAGCAGGCAAACGTGACCAGGTGCAGGGGAGATGCGGCTGCCATCCAGGCGGCCATGTCAAAGGTCAGTACAGTGTTATTGGAGGGCTCACTTGAAACGGTGGCTTGGCCGATTGTCTCAAACCGCTCCCACAATCTGAGACTTGGATGGGCGGCGGCGCAGCAGACTCTATAGAGGATGTAAGGATCAAGCCACTCTACTTCATCGAGTGGTTTGCCGTCTTGCACCCTTCTGTCGAGAGGGTCAAGTCTCTCAGATCCGAGTTTATTCCTGGTTTGTCTCGCTCCGTTCGCCCGCTTCCTAATCGCGTCAGCCTGATCCGGCCAAAGCTCGATCAAACCATCGCAGAGGTTTGCATGCTGTCTGAGGGCCTCACCAGCCAGATCGGCGAGCCGTTGTTCAGTCTTGCTCTCGTC
>CAZGRF010000803.1:0-1878 GCA_964527825.1 uncultured Pirellulales bacterium | reverse complement strand
GTTTCCTCCTCCGCAGTTGGCAAAAGGGGCAATCTGCGTGCCAATGAACCTGGCCCCGGCCGGCTGGGGCGTCGGCATATTCTCAAGCTTTGTCAAAAGCGGTAATTAGCGATCTGGTTTAGATTTGGAAAAATGGCAAGACCGGTAATCTGAGCGAGAAGGGGCCGCCCCGGCGATGCTTCCGTGCAACATGAGGTACTTCGCCCGATAACCTAACATCAGCCCTAAAGCCATATTGGCAAATGAGTTACACCTCAAGTTGCTGAACAGCCACAGCGGACTGATAAAGATGCACTCAGGCAACAAATGCATGGAGCGCACGCCTACTTGATACGTGGCGCAGGCTAGTTGGGAATAGTGGTGCGCAGACAAAATCCGCCCACGGCCGGCTGGCCGTTGCGGATGAAAAATCCGAGAGAAAGTTCAGATTCTTTTTGACCCTAACATCGGGCTGTGAGTTCTGTCCGATGTGGGGCCGCTTCGATCCCCTTCCGAAGGTCAATCGAAGCCCGTACTGAGCCTCAGCTCACGGCCTTGGTTTGCCGCATGACCTCCGCGGTAAGCTGATCCGCGATCGCCCCCCACTCCCGGCCCCGGAGCAGCATATTGGCTTGCCGGAGCATCGGGACGGTGAGCTGCTCGCCTTGGTTCAGCGTCATGGCCATCTCCAGGACCTTCACGGCGTAGCGAAGGGCACCGCCCTCCCGCTGGCCGTCCACCGCCGACACGTTGGCCAGGATGCACAGCCAGCGGGCGGCGTCGGGCGTGTACCGGAGCTTGTACTGGTCGAGCATCGCCACGACCTCATCGACGGTGAACAGCCACTCGTCACCGCTGTCGCCGGTAGCCTTGGGCCGGAGCTGGTGCTCGACGCAGATTCGACCGACCAACGATCCCCCGATACTCTCGTCACGCATCGTCCGGCTGATCTTGGCGTGCAACGGCGGCCGGCCGACCAACACCACCGGACAGCCGGTAGCGTCGTGAAGCTGGCGGATCACGTTGAACGTGGAATTCCTGAGGTTGTCGGCTTCGTCGATGAGGATCAGCCGGCCGGAGCCGGCCAGGCGGTCAACAATCCGGTTGAACGCCTCGGCTGTCGAGTACACGTGTTCAGCGCAGGCCCTTCGTCCCCGCCGGCCCGTGATCCCAGCCGACGCTGCCCGCTCGGCCTGGATCATGGCGCGAAGGAATGACCGCGGGCTCGCGCAACCGGGATTGACCTCGACGGCGACGGCGCTGGGGAAGTCCAGCCGGCGGACGGCAGTCTGAGCCAGGGTCTTGCCGCATCCGGAAGGGCCGGTGACGACGCCGATGCCGCGATGCTTGCTCGTGGCCTTCACCACGGTGAACAGCTCGCGCGCGATACGAATCATAACGAACCGCGGGCCGGCCGGGGCGCTCCGGCAGTTGTACCACTCACTGATGGCCGCCTCCGCCTGGCGGAGAATCTCGCCGGTGTCACCCGCGTACTTGCCCCGGAGGACGTCGGATACGGTCCCGGCACTCACACCGATCATGCGGGCAAGCTGGCCGTTCGTTATCTTCTTGCACTGCATCCACCGCTGGACGTTCCCCAGGCTCGTGTAGGTGTCCGGCTCGGCATCGTCGGGGCTGCCCGTCCGTGGGAACCGCTCGACTTGCGAATCCTTCGCCAGCCGTACAATGGGGTCATCCCCATCGCCAGGCGGTGCGTTCACGTGATCGTCGGGCATCGGATCATCCCCTAAATCCAGTCCGAAAGGTCCTCAAACTCAAAGCGCTCCTCTTGCTTGGCTGTCTGGGCGGCTTCCATGTAGTCAGACAAGTCCTCAAGCGAAAAGCCCTCTTCGGGAACCGGCAACGGTTCAGCCTGGCGGTTGAATCTCGCCACCGATT
>CAZGRF010000802.1:0-1878 GCA_964527825.1 uncultured Pirellulales bacterium | reverse complement strand
GGGACGCCTTCGTCAACGAGATGTGGGCGAAGCACCGCCCGACGCTCCAGGCACCAACCGACGGGTGGAAGGAGAAACACGATGACGCCTATCACGATGCGGCTATCGCGGAGCAGTCCGGTGTACCTCTTGGAACTGCTGCGCTTGGATATACGAGGTGTGTCATCAATGAGAGCCCCACTGCATCTGACATCGCGCCTGGCGATAACGGCAACCACAAATGGTTCAGTGGCCAATGGTACGCCAAGTCGCCATCGCTCGACCACTATTCAATACAGAATGAGGTTCTTGTGCTAAGTCTTGGCGGCGATCTCGTTAGCGCGCCGCGGGATTTCTCGACTGGCAAACTACCTCTACTGCCTGGGTCCAACGGTTTCTACGTTGAATTCGACGTTCGGCTATCGGATAACGATCCAGATCACTTTCCCGCCGTCTGGCTCATGCCAGCTGAGCATAACGGCAAACAGGAGGATCAATATGTGGGAGATCCTGCCGGCTTCGAACGATGGATGGAACTCGACATCGACGAGGGGGGCTTTGGTCCTGGACTGACCGGAACGGTTCACAACTGGACGGGAATCTATCCGAACTACCAGCACGTCCAGAATCCGAACAATGTCTCCTCCGTACCCATCGATCGCACAACGAAGCACACCTATGGTGGCAGCTATGATCCGGTGCATGAGTCAGTGACGTGGTGGGTCGATGGTGTGAAGCAGATGAGCGCAGGCCCTCCCTACGTGCCGGCTATCGCGGCCAGGCAGCGTTTCTACCTGATCATCAGCGCACAGAGCCATGGGAAGCTGAGGCCGTACTCCATGTTCGTCAGCGGCGTGAGGGCTTATGTGCCGCCGAGTTCGCTGTTGCCGGCATGGAAGAGCGAGACGCGGACTAACATTCCTGGAAATGATGCGTTGCATCCCTGGTCAACCAACACGCACTCGGCCGACATCGCCAAGTCGCACGTCGAGGAGATCACCCCTGTGATGGGGGCGGCCATGTACGTGGTTGACCAGGCGGCCCCCGGCGCGGCCGACACCAACCCGGGAACTGAGGAGCAGCCCTTCAAGACCGTGCAGCACGCCGCCGACGCGGTCAAGCCGGGCGACACCGTCTACGTCATGGCGGGCAAGTATGACGAACGGGTCAAGGTGAAGGCAGGCGGTACCGAAGGCAAACCTGTCGCCTTTGTGGCAATGCCCAGACGCTCGGCGACCGTTGGCGGCTTCGACCTGGAGGTGAGTTACATCCGTGTAGAGGGCTTCGAAATCACGGCCGACAAACCGGGCACGGCCGTCCAATTGCGCGCCGGCCACTGCAAAATCTTGGACAACTACATCCACCACATGATGGTGGCGGTCAGTGGGACGGTCGGCAAGACGAGTGCCGATGGCAACACCCGCGACTACTCCGCGGTGACGCACAACCGAATCGCCTATAACAAGGTCTATCACTGCGAGTACGGCTTCATCCTGGGCGGCGAGGACTGGCTGGTGGAGAGCAATGAAGTCAACCGCCTCTTCATGTACGCCCCGGGCAACAAGTACGACGACTGCGATTACTCGCGGTTCTTTGGTAAGGGCTGCGTGCAGCGGTACAACTACTCTCACGGCACGGACACCAAGGAAAGCAAGGTCGCCCACGTGGATTGCATCCAGACGTTCATGAACAACGGTGGGATGGCGCAGGATCTGATTTTCGAGTACAACACCTGCTTCGACTGGGGCCAGGGGTGCATGGTCGAGAGCGCTCCGCACATCGGCAGTGTGCGGAACTGGACCTTCCGGTACAACATCTACTCCTCCAGACTGCCGACCTACAAGGGAGCGTGGGGGCTGAACATCATTCAGACGCCCGACGTGACGATCGAGAACAACA
>CAZGRF010000801.1:0-1879 GCA_964527825.1 uncultured Pirellulales bacterium | reverse complement strand
ACCTTTCCGCGGCAAGCGCGCGCCGCACTTCGGGCATGTCGGGAATTCGTCGCTCATACGGTATCGGTCTAAGGGATCAGACCCTGCGCTTTGAGGAACTCTTCGGCCACCTTGCGCTCGTTCTGGCCTTCTTCGTCTACGGCGTAGTTCAGCTTCTGCATCGTGCGGTTGTCGATCCTGCCGGCCAAGAGCTCTAGGGCCTCTCGCACCTTGGGATACTTGCGCAGAGTCTCAGCCCGCGCAACGAACGCGGCGTCGTAGGGTGGAAAGAATCTCTTGTCGTCTTCGAGGATTCTGAGGTCGAACTTGGGGATGCGGCCGTCGGTGGAGAAGGCATCGATGACGTCGATCTGGCCGTTCTTGCACTGCTTGTACATCAGGCCGATGGCCAGTTGCCCCGGCGACTGGGTGAACTTAAAGCCATAGGCCTTGCACAGGCCCGGATAGCCGTCATCGCGGTCAAGGAAGGCCGGGTCGAAAGCGGCCTTGAGCCTGTCCTTGTGGGCGATGAGGTCTGAGATCTTCTCGATGCCGAGCTTCTCTGCGTGCGCTCGCCGCATGGTGAGGGTGTAGGTATTCTTGAAGCCCAACGGGCTGAGCCACTCGGCGTCGAACTTCTCCGGGTAGACCTTCTTGACGTGTTGGTAGATCTCCTCCGGCGGCTGCTGATTGTAGGGCTTGCCGAGGATGTCCACATAGCCGGTGCCAGTGTAATCCAGGTACAGGTCCAACTCGCCCTTGGGCAGCATCTTCATTGGCAGGTTGGTGGCGAGTTGAAACTTCCGCTCGACGGTGAGCCCGGTATGGTGCTCGATCAGCAATGCCGCCATCTCGCCAACGATGGTCTGTTCGGTGAAGTTCTTGCCGCCGACGGCGATGGTGCCGGTCTTGCCTCGGACGCCAAACCAGACAGCCATGCCGACCAGCACAATGACGATGATGATAAATGCGATCTTCAGTGCATTCATATTCCATCTTCCTCAGTCAATTGGTCATCAACCTGTTCGCCCCCTTGCCGGCTTGGCGCAGGCCTTCCGGGGTAAAGACGCGCTCGCCGAGAGCCAGGACACGGTCCAGAAGCAGCGCCAGCGCCATGGCGGGCAGGGCCCCAGCGTAGATGAGAGCATCGTTGGAGCGGTCGAGGCCCTTCCAGATCAGCGACCCCAGGCCGCCAGCGTTGACAATGCCGCCTATGGTGGCGATGCCGACACAGATGATCGTTGAGGTACGGATGCCGGCCATGATGACGGGGACTGACAGCGGCAGCTCCACTCGGAGCAGGATCTGAGTGCTGGTCATACCCATGCCGCGTGCCGCCTCGATCATGGCGGGGTCCACGCCCATGACCCCTGTGTAGGTGTTGCGCACGATGGGGAGCAGCGCGTACAGGAACAGCGCGGTAATGCACGCGGTCGGGCCGGCGGCGATCCACATGACCATCAGAGCGATCAGGGCCAAACTGGGCAGCGTCTGGATCGCGCCGACGGCGGCAATGACCGGCCCGGAGAACCGCTTGGTTCGGGTCAAGACCAGACCCAGCGGAACGGCGACGGCGATGGCCAAGGCCATGGCAACCACCGTCAAGTAAACGTGTTGGCCTAGACATTGGAGGATCTCCAGCCCACGCTCCTGCAGGAATTCCCGAAATGCGTTCATGCTGGGTCTCCCGCTTCGCCAAGGGCACGCGCGATCAGAGACAACAGCGAGCCCTTGCGGAGATTGCCGATGAACTGGCGCCGCCTGTAGACGGGCAGTTCCCTTAGGCCGGACTTCTTGAATCGATCCAGCGCGTCGATGAGCGAGCCGCGCGCCGTCAGCCACTCGTCGGCCGCGACAGGCTGTTTGCCCTTCACGTCGAGCTGGTCGGCCAGCGACCCCA
>CAZGRF010000800.1:0-1881 GCA_964527825.1 uncultured Pirellulales bacterium | reverse complement strand
ATTCCCGGCCTTGATACCGGCCAGGAGACGGTGGACGATGTGGTGATGTTCGCCGAGAGCCTGCGCAAGCTCCCGGTAGTGGTCCAGGAGTGCCCTGGCTTCCTGGTCAACCGGCTCCTGATGCCCTACCTCAACGAGGCGACCAAAGCGCTGGAGGAGGGGACGGCGACAGCGACGGCGATTGACCAGGCGGTTGTCAAGTGGGGTATGCCGATGGGGCCTTTCACACTGATGGATATGCTGGGCATTGACGTGTGCGGCCACGTGGGAGAGTACCTATACTCCGAGTACGGCGAGCGGATGAGCCCTGCCTCGCTCTTCTTCAAACTGGTCGAGGCCGGACGGATGGGCGAGAAGTCCGGCGCAGGCTTCTACGACCACCCCGGCGGCGAGTCGGACGCGGTCAATGGGATGATCAAAGAACTTCAGGAGTCCGGGGCTGTGCCCGCCGGCACCAAGTTTTCCATCGAGCGGTTGATGTATCCCCTGATCAACGAAGCCGCCCTTTGCATCCAGGAGAACATCGCCAGCATCACCGACATTGATATGTCAATGGTCGCCGGCACGGGGATGACCTACGGCGGCGAGCGGGTCGGCCCCCTGGTCATTGCCGACAAGATCGGCCTGGACGCGGTGGTAGAGACGATGGAGGCATTGGCCAAAGAACTGGGACCGCGCTTCCGTCCCTCCCGCCCGCTCAAGTTGCGCGTCCGCGCCGGGCATCTAGGGGAGAAGACGGGCAAGGGATTCCACGAGTATGCGTGATTCGGGATTCGGGATTCGGGAATCTGAACTTGTGAGGAGGAATAGCCAATCCCGAATTTACGAATCTACGAACCACGAACATAAGGAGCGAACAAATGGGAGACTGGCAATACATCCGAACTGAGATTGCAGACAGAATCACGGTCCTGACAGTTGACCACCCGCCGGTCAACTCCTTCAACACGCAGGTGGTGACCGAGTTGGATCAGGCACTGGACGAACTGCTGGCGGACGACGAGGTCAAGGCCATCATCATCACCGGTGGTGGTACCAACGCCTTCATCGCCGGGGCGGACATCCCCGAGATCAAAGCATTGTTTGAAAAGGCCAAGGACACCGCTGCCAGCGAGTTTATCGAGCG
Organism: uncultured Pirellulales bacterium; assembly: GCA_964527825.1. Taxonomy (GTDB): domain Bacteria; phylum Planctomycetota; class Phycisphaerae; order Sedimentisphaerales; family Anaerobacaceae; genus JAFGLV01. Next base: position 755 of record CAZGRF010000800.1, on the reverse strand, counting down.
AGGGCATAGGACCTTCCTCAAGATTGAGAAAGCCGCCAAGCCGATCATCGCCGCCATCAACGGCTTCTGCCTGGGCGGTGGCTTGGAGTTGGCGATGGCCTGCCATATGCGCATCTGCTCCGACCGGGCACGACTGGGGCAACCGGAGATCAACTTAGGGATCATCCCCGGCTGGGGCGGCACGCAGCGGCTGGCTCGCCTTGCTGGTAAAGGGAAGGCCATCGAGATGATCCTCACCGGCGATATGATCACCGCCCAGGAGGCCTACCGGGTGGGGTTGGTGAACAAGGTAGTGCCGGCCGGGGCGGTGCTCAAGGAGGCACAGGGTCTGGCTCGCAAGATCGTCTCCAAATCCAAGTTCCCCGCTGCTGCCGCGCTGCGGGCCGTTTCCGAGGGACTACAAGTCTCCATTGAGGAGGGGCTCAAGATCGAGGCGGAGCAGTTCGTGATCCTGGCGGAAAAGGAAGATCCTCTCGAGGGGCTCAGCGCCTTCCTTGAGAAGCGGCAGCCACAGTTCAAGGATCGGTAGATTGGTAGATCGGGAAACTGGTAGTAGGTTTGGCAGGACCGTGTTCTGATACCGTAGCCCACAATGGACCTACATCGCCATCACGTCGCTATCTATCGCAGCCAACAATGCACCTGACACTGCAGTCACGCCGTCACTCGTCGTAGTCAACAACGTAGTACCACCATCGCCGGGATTAGAACCGTTGCCTGTGGTGCTCCGGCCCCGCTGTATCGTCGTACCGTCG
>CAZGRF010000799.1:0-1881 GCA_964527825.1 uncultured Pirellulales bacterium | reverse complement strand
AGTTCCTCGGTTACGAGTTAACGTCCTCCCTCTATCTGCGCCATCCTGGCGAACAGGGCCAGAAAATCCTCGTTGGTCTTGGTTTGCTTGAGGACCTGGAGCAGCTCCTGCATCGCGTGAGCGGGCGATTGAGCGTCCAGGAAGCGCTCGCGCATCACCCAGATGCTTTGCAGCGATTCCTCGTCGATCAGCAAGTCTTCCCGCCGCGTGCCCGATCGCTCGATGTCAAAGGCGGGGAAGATGCGGCGTTCTTGCAGCTTGCGGCTCAGGTGGAGCTCCATGTTGCCGGTGCCCTTGAACTCCTCGTAGATCATATCGTCCATCCGGCTGCCGGTGTCAATCAGGCAGGTGGCGATGATGGTCAGGCTACCGCCCTCCTCAATATTACGAGCCGCGCCAAAGAAGTGCTTGGGCGGGTAGAGCGCCGCCGGGTCGAGCCCCCCGGAGAGGGTACGGCCACTGGGCTGCACGACCAGGTTGTAGGCACGCGAGAGGCGGGTGATGCTATCGAGGAGAATGACGACGTCCCGTCCGGCCTCCACCAGCCGCTTGGCCCGCGCCAGCGCCATCTCCGCCACCTTGGCGTGGCTTCGCACCGGCTCGTCGAAGGTCGAACTGATGACCTCGGCATCCACCGAGCGGTCCATGTCGGTAACCTCTTCGGGCCGCTCGCCGATGAGCGCGACCATCAAGTGCGCCTCGGGGTGGCTGGCTGTGATGCCGTTGGCGATGTGCTTTAGCACAGTGGTCTTGCCGGCCTTGGGCGGTGATACGATGAGACCACGTTGGCCCTTCCCAATCGGTGCAACCATGCTCAACAGTCGTGTCGTCAGATTGCGCGGGGGAATCTCCAGGACAAAACGTTCGTCAGGGAAGATGGGCGTCAGCGACTCAAAATGTGGCCGTTGCTTGGCCGCCTCTGGGTCCATCCCGTTCACAGCCTCCACGCGCAGAAGGCTGAAATACTTCTCATTCTCCTTCGGCGGCCGCACCTGCCCAACCACCATATCACCGGTGCGCAGTCCAAAGCGGCGAATCTGAGACTGGGAGACGTAGACATCCTCCGGCCCCGGCTTGTAGTGATCGCGGCGCAGGTAGCCCTTGCTTTCATCCGCAATGTCCAGCACGCCGCCGCCGAATTGCAGACCATCTCGCTCCGCCTTGGCCTGCAACAATCGCAGGATGAGGTCCTCCTTCTTGAGCCGGCTATAGCGAGAAATCTCCCACTCCTTGGCCAACTCACGCAAGTCGGCCAGTGTCTGGGTTTCCAAATTGGCAATGTCTATTTCGCTCACGCTACTTTCTCCATTCATTATTCGTCGCGGTAATCGGAGATGAACTCCTCCGCCTGCTCAACCAACTCCCGATTACCGATGAAGAGCGGGATACGCTGGTGCAGGCTCTCGGGCTGCACATCGAGGATGTTGCAGTGTCCATCCGAGGCGTAGCCACCCGCTTGCTCAATGATGAAGGCCAACGGGATGGCTTCGTAAACCAGGCGCAACTTACCTCCGGGGTTCCTGGTGTTGGCAGGGTAGTAGTAAATTCCTCCCCCCAACAAGTTGCGATGGAAATCGGCCACCAGTGCGCCGATGTAGCGGCCCGAAAGCGGCTCGCGCGGGTCTTCTTGATCCATCCCCTGCAACCAACGGGTGAACCGTCTCACCCCTGCGCTCCAATACTGCTCGTGTCCCTGGTTGACGCTGTAGTACCTTGCCCTTTCCGGCACACAGATGTCAGGATGGGAGAGTAAGAACTCGCCCACGCCGGGATCGAGTGTGAAGCCATGCACTCCCTGACCAGTTGAGTAGACCATCATCGTGCTCGACCCGTAGATGATATAGCCGGCAGCAACAATGTCGCGCCCTTTCTGCAAGCAAT
>CAZGRF010000798.1:0-1886 GCA_964527825.1 uncultured Pirellulales bacterium | reverse complement strand
CAAGGTCAACCAGCTTAGCGGACAACTCGGCCGAATCGCGAGTGACTTTGAACCCCTCCGCCAGGTCCCAACGCAGGTCGTTGGGCTCCGCGCCCGGTCCAGAGGTGGTCTGTGCTATCAAGGGCACCCGCCCCGCCAACTGCGACGCCAAAACAATGAGACAAAGTCCGGTTCCTATTCTTCGCCTACGCATCTGCTCGTCTCCCGTATGCTGTCACTCCGGGATGGTCCTGCTGCCGTCAAGACACCCGATGAACCTCAAGAGCCCGCCCGGCTTCGGCAGGAATCATCCTCGATTTCGCTCCTTTCGACTCCATCCTTGTCTGAACGGACCCACGATGTCCGATCAGCAGTGGCGAATCGCCACTTGCCCATAGTCTGGACTCATGGACCAACCGGCTCGACAGAGGGCACCGGGATGTTCTTCAACTCGAACGGAATCTTGACCTCGCGAGGATGGAGCGCGATCATGTGGCAGACCTTGTCATATCTACCTTGGCCTCGTTTGATGCCTCGCTGCGCGAAGCAGTTCACGGCGTTGATGGTGTACCAACTCATCCAAACGTCCTGCGGAGCGAACATCTCCCACGAATCCGCACTGGCCAGTCCCGTTTTGATCACAACGTAATCCCCGACATAATCGTCCCTGTGGGTGGGAACGGCCAAGGACCCCACTACTCCTGTGGGGGATCTGACCTCCGTATAATACTCGAAGTAGTCGCCGGCCATATAGGCGTCCAAGACTCGAATCTGAAGATCAGGGGCAACAGTGATCCATCCGATCAGGGGGTCGTAGAATGGCGCGTTCACCCACTCCACTGCCGTCTGCACCAGGGGCACATCCACTTTGATGACATCCTCCGCATACATGGCATGAACGTACCCCTGGAGTGATGACAACTCGGATGGGAGCACCTGGTCGGCAGCCGGATGTACGCGAACCGAAAGGTCAAACGGATATACCTTTGGATAGAAGTACTTCAGTTCCTCGTACTGGCGTACCCTTTGAGGAGGTGCCAATTCCAGAGCCACATCGTTTCCGTCTGCGTCGCGTACAGCGAAGATCACTGGGTCTTCAATGTGCATGGCAACCAGATCGTTAGCATCGAGGATATCAAGCGTGCCGTAGATGGTAAGCGTGCGTTCAGACACGCTGGAGTCCGCTTCCGCGTTTTGGGCCGGATTGAGGCTCTTGGCCGACAGCTCGACCGAGTCCCAGGCGAAGGCGAACCCCTCCGCCAGGTCCCAACGTACGTCGTTGGGCTCGGAAACCGGTTGCGCGGCCGTAGCCGCCCCGACGACCGCGCAGCCCAACAAAACTGCTGTGATAAGGATCAGGTGTGATTGCTTCTCTTGCCCGTGCGCTTGCATGTGTCCGCCTCCTACACCACCGACAGAAACACTTTCCCACGCCGGGCTCTCTCGTCTTCCGGTCGAAGGCAACTGTGAGCGAGAGTCCGTCCGCCCAGCCCCGGCTCCACGTGTATCAGTTTAACACAGGTCCGGGGTCAGGGTCAATAGGCAGCCCGAATGAGGAGGGCAGACAACCGAAGACGGAGGACGAAAGACACAGGGCCGAGTGGCAGCGCCAATCCCGACGTGCATTGCGACTGCGCAGGCCGTTCGACTGCGTTCAGGATGACAAATGCGCAGCGAACGGGCTATTTGCCGATGCAGAAGAGCTGGGCGGCGGTGCGGATGAAGAGGTGGCCTTCGGCGATGGCGATGGAAGCGTGGATGGGCGCGCCCGGCATGTCGATGCGGGAGAGGACCTTCAGCTCTGTATCACCAGAGGCCAGGACGATGGCTTGGCCGTCCTCGTTGACGCAGCAGATCTTGCCGTCGCCGGCGGTCATGGACGCGCGCCACGGGCCGCGACCGCCGAT
>CAZGRF010000797.1:0-1887 GCA_964527825.1 uncultured Pirellulales bacterium | reverse complement strand
GGAGCACAGCCTCAAGAAGCTCCAGACGAGTCTGAGCGTCGACTGCTCCTACCGGGTGGGGTCGCTGCAATTTCGCATCAACATCTTCCGCGACAACGATGGGATCGCGGCCGCGATCAGGGCCTTGTCGCTCGACGTGCCGCCCATCGAGGACATCGGTTTTCCCAACGACGTCTGGCACGACATCATCGGCATGAAGCAGGGACTCGTATTACTGACCGGCATCACCGGGGCGGGCAAGTCCACCACCATCGCCTCTTTGATCGGCCGCATCAGCGAGAAGAGCGCCTACCGCATCTTCTCTGTCGAGGACCCCATCGAATACATCTTCCCGCAGAAATACTCCATTGTCTCACAGCGCGAGGTAGGCCGGGACGTGAAGTCCTTCCACGAAGGGCTCAAGGAGATGATGCGCGAGGACCCGGACATTATCTTCGTCGGCGAGATGCGCGACGCCGAGACCATTGCGATGACGCTGATGGCCGCTGAGACCGGACACCTGGTCTTCTCTACGCTGCACACGCGGGACGTCACCGGGTCGGTCACGCGCATTCTGGATTACTTCCCCGAAGGCCGCCAGTCCGAGGTGCGCAACCAGCTCTCGCTGGGACTGGCCTATATCCTCTGCCAGAAGCTCGTGCCGCGCAAAGACGCGCAGGGCCGCGTCGTCGCGATGGAGATTCTCAACAACAACTATGCTTGCGCCAACCTGATCCGGACCGGCAAGATCGAGCAGCTCTACTCGCAGTTACAGACCAAGACCCGGGACAAGTCGGACGAGAAGATGATTTCGATGGAAAAGCACCTCTCCATGCTCGTCAAGGACGAGAAGGTAGACCTGCTCGAAGCGCAGAAATGGGCCAACGATCTCAAGGCTTTCGTGGACTGCATGCAGCGATATTGACTCGTCTCTGGTCTATCGGTTGCGCGGCTCGTTTCGTCAGTCGGTGGCGTCCCGCCAGTCGGCGGCCGTTACCGCAGCGCGCCTCGCAACCGCAACCGTGCAACGATGAACCATGACTATTGAGTTCCACTGCCCCAGGTGTGGCGCGGTAATCGCGTTCGACAGCAAACACGCCGGCCGGCGCGCCCGTTGTCTGACCTGCGGGCAGAAGTTCGTCATCCCCGCCGAGAGCTTCCAGAAACCTGATAAGATCGCTCCTGAACCTGAGCCGCGCGGCGATCCCGTCCCCGGCTTCTACCGCGCGGTCTTCCTGCGCAGTTGGAGGCTGTTTGTCGATCCCCGGAACGTCACGACCGTCGTGTTCGTCATCGCAGTCGTGTGCTTCAAGTTCTTCCTCGCCCAGGCCTGCTGTCTGAACTACCCCGCGGCCATCATCATCTGGGGATGGCTGTTCGGTTTCTACTTGAACGTGATCTACCGGACCGCCATCGAGGATGTCGATGACCTGCCCGAAATCGAGCTGGGGACAGCGGTCACGTTCCTCTGGTACGTGATCGCACCGTTCCTGGTTTTCTTCTTCACGCTGTTCCTGGTGGAGCTGCCCTTCATCATCACGCTGGGGGTGGCCCACAACTGGGGCGTGACCTGGGAGAACTTCGGATCGGGCGTCGGCCCCCTACACCTGCTGCTCCAGTTCCTCCTGATCCTCGGGCTTTTCCTGTTCCCGGCGGCCATCCTGACGACGGCGGTCGGAAAGGACTTCTTCCTGCTGCGGCCGGACTACCTGTTCGCTCCGTTGGTCCACGCCTTCGGTCCCTATCTGACGTGCGCCCTGCTGTTGATCGGGGCCTGTTTCATCGAACGGCACACCACCCAGGAGACCGGCGCAGCGCCCTTGACAACAGCTTTGCACCTGGCCCTGAACCTCGCCCTCCAAGTCGTCGCCATCATCACCATGCGCGCCATCGGCCTCTTCTACCGCC
>CAZGRF010000796.1:0-1893 GCA_964527825.1 uncultured Pirellulales bacterium | reverse complement strand
CCAAGGCGACGGTTTGCAAAACCGTTATTCGTCGGTTCGAATCCGACCGCCGCCTGTTCGTCGGGGCAGACGCGTCTTTCTCTATAAACTACTCATTTGCCAGAGCTTATCGTTCACAGCGCCCACTGCAAGGACAGGCTATGGGTATGTCGGCCCGGTGCGGTCACACGAATGCACCCCCAGGCTTGTCCCCTGACCGGGGCACCATGGCTGGACCTCGCAGAATTCAGGGCTACGCAGACAAACAGCGTAGACGGCTTTTGTACTCAAGAATCACTACCGAGCGCCCGCAGGCAGAACGTGCAGAACTGATACACTGAATTGACGAATCGTGGCTGACTTCGGTGGCAAACGCTCCCTTCGAGAAACGCAAGGCTGCATGAGACACTGTCCGACACGCTGGGAAACGCGTGGCTTCAGGATATGGATGCTCCGCGAGAGCGCGACAGGACGGCTTCGCCAAAGCCCATCTCAAGGAACTCGATAGAGTTGATGGGAAACACCGCCGCGTTGAACCTGAATCGGCTCAGGACCGCAAGTGCTCCTTTCGTCTTGTGTGTAGAAAAGCCAAGGTATTGCACCCTCCCTGGCTCTTTCGCCTTCAAGAAAACCTCGATGGCGCCGGTTGGTCCCAGTGCCTCTTTGGTCCCATCGAGCGTGCAGATATGGCGCACCTGGCAAAGGTCGAAGGGGTCGGTCTTGGGCCGCTCCAGAGAGCGTTCCAGTTCCAGCCGGGGGCCGCTTCGTCGCGTGTCTTGGTCCTGCACGCCAGGAACGTGCGGGAGTGAAACGAATGCGTGTCATATCCGGAGTTGTGGCGCGACTCTCGGCACGTTTCACGGGATCGGCCTAATCCAAAACGGGCGACCGACTCAGAGCCCAGTAGCCACAGACCGCCCTCATCCTGTCAAGCAGGTCGGCATGATCGCTCGGCTTGACCACGTATCCGGCCACGCCCAGGCCGTAGCATCCGGACACCTCGCTGGCATTGTCAGTAGCCGCCAGCACCACGATCGGTATCAGCCGGAGACTCTCGTCGTTCTTGACAACCTTCAGGAAGCTGAAGGCGCTCATACGCGACATTTCCAGATCGAGCAGAATCAGACGTGGCTTGAAGCCGTTTGCGTTGCGAAGTCGGGCCAAGGCGTTCTCACAATCCACAGAGATGACCAGCGCATCCAATAGCTGCAATTCTCTGAACACGCGGCTGATGGCCACGGAGTACCCGAAATCGCCCTCAATCAGCATGATGGGCTTGGTGCAAGCCCCATTACGCTCGCGCATGTCACTACACATCGCAAGTTCCCCGGCGCTCACGTCCCTGGTCAATCTCCAAAAGCTGCCGGTGACACAATCCCAACGGAGTCTCTCATCAAGTAGCTGTCTGCTGCGTCTACGGCCGTTGAGGTGCGTCACCGGCGTTAGCAAGGTAAGCCACCTATAATCTTCGCCAGAGACTCGGCAGAATCCAAAGGACATAAGCCGCCCTTTAGCAAGCAAATGGCTAACCTCTATGCAGCAAATTGCACCCTGGGGTCAGAGGTCACGCCGAAAGCACTCCTCATCTCGGACGTGGCAGAGACCAGAGTCCTCAAGGCCTCAGAGGTCAAACACCCGCTGACGACATTCTCATTCACAGAGGAGAGTCCCCTCGTCGATACCGTTTACGGCCAATCGGGGCTGAACGATACGTTCACGATCCCGGGTAGTGACGCGATGGTCAGGAACTGGCTGATGAAGGCCCAAAATGATCCGCGTCGCGTCTCACCGGGCCCCGACGGCATGGGACACTCTCATGACGCTGTAGCGGGGTCCCACAATGCCGCTTCGGGAGACAGACTAGGCGAACGCGGCAACCGCGCCTCCCTCGATAGTCATGTGGACGCCTACCCC
>CAZGRF010000795.1:0-1900 GCA_964527825.1 uncultured Pirellulales bacterium | reverse complement strand
TCGTTGCCCATGCTGATCCTTTCCCCGCCGTACGGGCGAGGTGATTGTGCCAAACAAAGCCAATTGGCGGCGGGACGGGTGTAGGGGCGAATAATGGTTCGCCCTCGCCGGCGCTGCTGGCGAAACAAAGCCAATCGGCGACGATGGCGGTCCTCCTTGGGCGGACCCGGGCGAATGGTTATTCGCCCCTACGAGCGCGCGGCAGGTGCACCAAACAAAGCCAGTTGGCCCAGCGCGGTGTACGGGCGGAACGGATAGAAATGAGGTAACGATAATGAAGTTCGACAAATTCACACTGAAAGCTCAAGAAGCGCTGGCAACGGCTCAGCAGATCGCGATGGCCAGGACGAACACGGTCTTATCGCCCTTGCATCTGCTCAGCGCGACCCTCAGCGACGAGGAGGGAATCGGCCTGATGATTCTCAAGAAGATCGGCGCCAATGCCGATCGCATCAGGGGCATGACCCTGAACGAACTGCGCCGGCTGCCAACCGGCACCAACTCCGGTCAGATCATGCCCGATCCCGCGCTGAACCAGATCGTGCTCGACGCTCAGAACCGCGCCGACGAGATGGGCGACGAGTACCTGAGCGTCGAGCACCTGCTGCTGTCGCTGGCGGCAGTCAATAGCACCGCCAAGGAGGTGCTCAGCGTTAACTCAATCACGCCGGACCAGATCGAGAACGCCCTGAAGGAGATTCGCGGCGGCGCGAGCGTCACCGATCAGAGCCCCGAGGGCAAGTACAAGGCCCTCGAACGCTACGGCATCGACCTGCTCGAGATGGCCCGCAAAGGCAAGCTCGATCCGGTCATCGGCCGGGACGAGGAGATCAGGCGCTGTATGCAAGTGCTCAACCGGCGGACCAAGAACAACCCGGTGTTGATCGGAGAGCCCGGCGTCGGCAAGACCGCCATCGTCGAGGGCCTGGCGCAGCGTATCGTCACCGGGGACGTGCCTGCCGGCTTGAAGAACAAGCGCGTCGTGGCCCTGGACATGGGCGCCCTGATTGCCGGGACGAAGTTCCGAGGTGAATTCGAGGACCGCTTCAAGGCCGTACTGAAAGAAGTCATTGCCGCCGAGGGACAGATCATTCTGTTCATCGACGAGTTGCACACCGTTGTCGGCGCGGGCAAGGCCGAGGGCGCCGTCGATGCGGGCAACCTGCTGAAGCCTTCGCTGGCGCGAGGCGAACTGCGCTGCATCGGCGCAACCACCATCGATGAGTACCGCAAGTACATCGAGAAGGACGCGGCGTTGGAGCGCCGGTTCCAGCCGATCACCGTCGATCCGCCGAGCGTTGAAGAGACTGTCGCCATTCTGCGCGGGTTGAAACCCCGTTATGACGCGCACCACGGCGTGCGCATCACGGACGCCGCCCTCGTGTCAGCCGCGACCCTGTCCAACCGTTATATCACGGATCGCTGGCTGCCGGATAAAGCCATTGACCTGATCGACGAGGCAGCCTCCAAGCTACGCATCGAAAATGACTCCTTGCCTGCGGAACTGGACGACATTCGGCGCAAACTCGTCCAGCTTCAGATCGAACGCGAGGCGCTGAAGAGGGAAAGCGACCCAGCGAGCAAGGAACACCTCAAGAGTACGGAGAAGCAACTGGCCGAGTTGGAAAAGGCAAACAAGGAGCTAACCGCGCAATGGGAGCGCGAAAAGGGCGGAATCGACCAGATCAAAGACCTCAGACAAAGAATCGAAGACGCCCAGACTGAGTTCGAGGCTGCGCAGCGCAGAGGTGAACTCGAAAAGGCGGCCCGTCTGAAGTACGAGACGATCACAAACCTGAAGAAGCAACTGGAGGAAAAGGAAGAGCATCTGGCCCAATCGGAGAAGGCCAAGATGGTTCAGGATGAAGTAACCGAAGAGCACGTCGCGCAGGTTGTCGCG
>CAZGRF010000794.1:0-1901 GCA_964527825.1 uncultured Pirellulales bacterium | reverse complement strand
CAGGTTCAGGAAGACATCTTCGAGGTTGGTGGTCTCGACCTTCAGCGTCTTGAAGTGAACACCGCACCGATTCAGGGCCGCGAGGCTCTGCATCGGCTCCGCCGTCTCGAAGCGGACCGTGTCGCCGCGCCATTCGAGGTCCTTGACCCCGATGCGCTCGGCCAGTTCCTTAGGCTTCTCGGCCGGCCGTTCCAACTCGGCCTCGATATGCGACGGCCCACCGTGCCTGGCGATAAGGTTCGCGACCGCATCGAGGGCGAGCATCTTGCCCTGGTCGATGATCGCAACGCGATCGCAGAGACGCTGGGCCTCCTCCATGTAGTGCGTGGTGTAGATGATGGTCCGGCCCTCGGACCTGAGCCGCTCGATAGTGTCGAAGATCAGATTGCGCGACTGCGGATCGACCCCGACGGTGGGCTCATCCAGCAGGAGGATCATCGGCTCGTGGAGCAGCGCGCAGACCAGATTGAGGCGGCGCTTCATGCCGCCGCTGAAGGTCGCGACCTTGTCCTTGGCGCGCTGCGTCAGCCCCGCGATGTCGAGGCACGTCGCGACCTGCTCCTTGAGCTTGCGGCCGGCCAGTCCGTTGATCCGGCCGAAGAACTCCAGATTGCCCCGGGCCGTCAGTTCGTCGTACAGTGCCAGGCTCTGCGGCGCCACGCCGAGCGACGCGCGGACATCCGGACGCGTCGGGTCGGCCTTGCCGTTGAGCGAGACTGTCCCGCTGTCCGGCCGCAGCAGGCCGCAGAGAATATTGATCGTGGTGGTCTTGCCCGCACCGTTAGGCCCGAGCAGTCCGAACGTCTCCCCGCGCCGCACCTCGAAGCTGACCTCGTCCACCGCGACGATCTCACCAAACCGCTTGCACAACCCTTCAACTGCAATCATAGCAACTCCGCCTGTTGCGTCTCATTCGACTGAGCACCTGACTTGCCGGACGCCATTATGCCGCCTTCGCCTCGCGAACGCACCCTTTTTCTTCAGAGAACGACACGTCCCAGAGGGTGGCAGCGGCAAACGCGAGCTTGCCGCTGCCACACGATTTGATGCACGGAACGCCACCTGGCAGCCTAGAAGCTGTAGCGGATGCCGGTGTAGAGGTTGGTGTTGTTCTGGAACTGGTTGAAGAAGGTGTAGGGCTGGTCACCGAAGAAGATGTTGGAGCCGACCTCGATCGCGAGACTGTCGCTGGCTTTGTAGTTGGCAATCGGCCGCAGGTAGACGTCCTGATCGGACGGTGAGTAGTACGTGAACAGTGAGAGCCTCAGGTTCTGGTTCATCAGCAGCTTGGTCAGACGCAGCGTCGTGAGGTGGCGGAACTCGTCCCGCTTGGGCGCGCCGGCCGGCAGACTGCCTTCGTAGTTGTCATAATCGAGCATCTGCTCGACGTAGTACTGCACGCCCGCGGTGAAGTCACGCCCTATCTCCTGCGTGTAACCGATGAGGTAGCGCATCTCCGAATTGTTGATGAGAGGATTGGTGCCCTGGCGGTCGCCGGCGGAATCGTAGTAGCCGATCTCGACGTTGCCGATACCCTTGCCGACCGTGCCGCGCGCGCTGGCCCCGTAGACATTCAACTCGGGGAAGATCGCATAGCTCCTCGTCGGGTCGAAGCCGCCGGGGCTCTTCCAATAGCCCCAGTACGTGTACAGAGCCAGCTCGTAATTGCTGATGTTCCTGTAGAGGCGCAGCGCCAGCTCGTCGTCGTCGAAGAAATCGTTGCGCTTTTGCGTGCCGAGCTGGCGGTCCATGCCGGCCCGGCGGCCCAGTACGGGGTCCCAATAGGACAAGCGCTCGCCGCTGATGAAACGGTCGGAGTCGAATTCCGGCGTGTAGGCGATATCGAGGTTGGCCCAGTCGTGAAACAGGCTGATCTTCACGGCATCGGACGGGGCCTTGAG
>CAZGRF010000793.1:941-1902 GCA_964527825.1 uncultured Pirellulales bacterium | reverse complement strand
CCATACTTCGCGCGGATATTGATTGGGTGGCTGGATGGCGACGATGCCGGAGCTGCGGCCGCCACTGAAAGGGCCGCCGCCCAGGCTGGACTCCTCGTCGAGTTGCGTCAGCTTGAGACGCTTCTTGAAGGCCTTGAACGCTTGCTTGAGATGGGCTGGCGTCAGGGGATTCTCGGGAACGTCATCACTCATCGTGGTTCTCCTGCTGAAAAGCGGTATCACACGCGTAGCGTAGCCTCGGCGTGCGCGCGTGTCAATCTCATCCTGCCTGACTTAGTGGTTATCTTGCAGCGATAGATTCGCTGCGTCGTGAGCAGCTACTCATCATGTGGGTGCAGATATTCGTATCGCATAATGCCCTACAAAACGTCTCGGGGTCCGTGCTTCAAATGCGGCGATTTCAGGATCGTGCGTCTGAGACGCGCTTGAGCGCCTTGCGGGCTTTCAATGTTGAGGCCTCGTTCTTTTCCATCGTGATCGCGCCATCGTCGCTGCCGCCAGGTGGATAGATGGACCGCCGGCAGCCCTGATAGGTTTCGGTGCGGAGGTGGGCGAGCATGTGGTGGCCGCGCCGGCGCCGGCGTTCGGCACGCAGGGCCGCCAGGTCGATGGGGGCGACAAGATTTTCTCGCCGGGGCCTGGATCTGCCTGGGCGAGAATGCGGCCGTCATAATCGACGATCATGCTGCCGCCGGGCCAACTGAAGGGTGGGTAGTTTTGCAGGCTCGCCGCCTGATTGGACGCGACAACGCAGGCCATATTCTCCAAGGTGCGAACGCGATTGACACTCGTCCACCAGTCCAGCGGCGGGGCGGTCCCCCACGGGTCCATGTAGGCCGAGACGCGAATCAGCACCTCGGCCCCGGCCAGGCTCAACTGCCGAATCGCCTCGGGGAACAGCCAGTCGTAGCAGATCGCCGCGCCGAGCCTGCCGATCTCGGTCTCCGTCACGGGGAACATC
>CAZGRF010000793.1:0-931 GCA_964527825.1 uncultured Pirellulales bacterium | reverse complement strand
CGCGAACAGCGGCTCAGCGTAGCCCGCCAGATCATGCGGACTCGTATGGATCTCCCACGGGATCCACGGATGGACCTTACGGTACTTGGCAAGCAGGCCCGGTCGGGCCGATCAGGCAGGTGGTGTTGAACACATGGCCGGGCCAGTTCGGGTCGGTTTCGAGGAAGGTCCCCGTCTGGATGTAGATGCCCAGCTGCTTGGCCTTCTTGGCATACAGGTCGGTGTGGTCGTTCGGGATCGGCACCGCGAGGTGTTCCAGTAGCTCCGCCGCGGTCGGATAGATCGGGGCCGCATGGGCGAATTCCGGGAACACGACCAGTCGCACATCGAAGAACGGCTCATAGCCCACCACCGCGCTGTCGATCATCTCCAGCACGCGGGTGACGTGAGTGCCGATCTCGCTGCGGTCCGTGGGATTCGGCATGTCCATCTGACACGCGGCAGCGTAGTAGCGATCCTTCGAACTCATCATATCCCTTTCTTCATCTCTGTCGGCATCGAAAGCATGTTGCCTGCGGCGCATGCGCTAGCTCATCATACCCGCAGTGCAGGGTCGCAGGCAACGCTTGCATACGGGGTTGCAGATGGGCGCCGTTGTGGGTATACTTGTCTCGTGTCGTGACGCCCGGGACAGACACGATGCGGAAATCGAGCGGACATTAGGAGACGCAGATGGAAACCGTCAAGGTATATCAGGTTGACTCATTCACCACGGAGCCATTCCGGGGCAATCCGGCCGGTGTGGTCTCGAACGCCGATGGTTTGAACCAAGCGCAGATGCAGGCGATCGCGCGAGAACTCAACAACCCCGAGACGGCGTTTGTCCTTTCGCCTACCGCCCCCGATCACGAGGTGTGGGTTCGCTTCTTCACCCCCACGACGGAGGTCCCTTCCTGCGGGCACGCCACCATCGCTGCTCACTACGTGCGGG
>CAZGRF010000792.1:0-1905 GCA_964527825.1 uncultured Pirellulales bacterium | reverse complement strand
TCACCGAGAAACCGCTGGAGATAGAGGACATGCCTCCGGGCGGTCCGGGCATGGATGGCATGGGCGGTATGGGTGGCATGGGCGTCATGGACATGATGTAGTGCGACCGCGAGCATTCAGGGCGCCTTTGAGACCGTTTTGGCAAAGCCTCCCCTCAGGAGCGAGTCTATGACGTACAGGAAACAGGTGGTAGTCGGGGCTGCGGCAGCAAATCTCGTGATTGGCTTGTTCCTTGTCGCCGGTTGCGGTCAGGACCTGAGAACCGGTGCCACCCAAGACAAAGCCCTGACCAAAGACGAGCGGATGGAATGGTGGCGGGACGCTCGCTTCGGCATGTTTGTGCACTGGGGTTTGTACGCCGTGCCCGCCGGCACGTACCAGGGTAAACGCATCGACGGGATTGGCGAGTGGATCATGCAGAACGCCCACATACCTGTCGATGAATATGAGAAGTTCGCCGCCAAGTTCGATCCCATCGGATTCAATGCCGACGAGTGGGTGCGCCTGGCCAAGAACGCCGGCATGAGGTACATCGTCATCACCAGCAAGCATCACGACGGCTTCTGCCTGTGGGACTCGAAAGTCACGAACTGGGATATCATGGACGCCACGCCGTTTCAGCATGACATTCTGGCGGAGCTGTCCAAGGCATGCAAGAAACACGGTATCAAGCTCTGCTTCTACCATTCGATCATGGATTGGCATCACCCCGACGCTCAGCGGCCGTTCTATCCCAACTACAATGACACCTCGAAGTCGAATCCCAACTTCAGTCGCTACGTCGAAGAGTATCTGAAACCACAACTGGCCGAGTTGCTGACCAACTACGGTTCTATCGGCGTCCTCTGGTTCGACGGCGAGTGGATTAAGGACTGGACCGAGCCGATGGGCAAGGACACGTACGACTACGTCCGCAGCTTACAGCCGGCCGTCATCATCAACAATCGTGTCGGCAAGGGCCGCAAAGGCATGGAGGGCCTAAGCAAAAGCGACGAATATGCCGGTGACTTTGGGACGCCCGAGCAGCAGATTCCCGCGACCGGCCTGCCCGGCGTGGACTGGGAAACCTGCATGACCATGAACGATACGTGGGGATACAAGTCCTACGACGAGAACTGGAAGTCCACCGAGGACCTGATCCGCAAGCTGGCGGACATCGCCAGCAAAGGCGGCAACTTCCTGCTCAACGTCGGTCCGACACCGGAGGGACTCATCCCGCGCCCCAGTGTCCAGCGGCTCGAAGCGATGGGCAAATGGATGGCCGTCAACGGTGAGAGCATCTACGGTACGACCGCCAGTCCTATCGGCGCGCCGGCCTGGGGTCGCTGCACCGCTAAGGACAACAAGCTGTACCTGCACGTTTTCGACTGGCCGGCGGACGGAAAGCTCAATGTTCCACTCGCGCAGGCGGACGTGCGCAAAGCGTGTCTGCTGGCGGACAAGAAGAAAACGGCTCTGCCGGTGGCTTGTGAGGATCAGCACGTCGTTGTCTCCGTGCCCGACAAGGCACCGGACGCCATTAACAGTGTGTTAGTCCTCATACTCAATGACAAGTAAGAACGAATCAGTCGTTATCAAGAACGCGTGTTGGTGAAGGAGTAATGGGATATGAAGCTCAGACCATTGGATGACAGAGTTGTGATCAAGCCGTTGGAGGCCCAGGAAAAGACCGCCGGTGGAATCTTCCTGCCGGATACCGCCAGAGAAAAACCGCAGATCGGCAAAGTCGTGTGGGTCGGCCCCGGCAAGGTAAACGATGACGGCAAGCGTGTCGCCATGTCGGTCAAGAAGAATGACGAGGTCATCTACGGCAAGTACATGGGCAACGATGTCGAGATCGACGGCGAGAAATACGTCATTGTGCGCGAGAGCGATCTGTTGGGCATCGTCGAGAAGTAACGTGGA
>CAZGRF010000791.1:0-1910 GCA_964527825.1 uncultured Pirellulales bacterium | reverse complement strand
TAGAACCTCGGCGCTCATGCGGCCATCCACGTAGAAGCCTGCTTGATCCCCTACTGCCTTCCAGATGAGCCGGCGCACATCGATCTTGTCGACGCAGCAGAAAACTGCGTTGCCGATCTCCAGGCTGCGGCGGAAGCGTTCTGGTACGGAGACAACCTCGACATTGCTGTTGATCTGTCTGCACAGCGTCGCCGTCGCCTCAACCTTGAGTCTGCCCAGGTCGTCTTCCAGGTAGCCTTGGCTGGCGAGGTTGCCGGTCTCGACCACGTCGAAATCGATGAGTTGGAGCCAGGGAATGCCCATGGCCGTAAGCTGCAAGGCGACTTGGCGCCCGATGGCACCAACGCCGATGACCGTGGCCCGACAGGTGGCAGTCCTTTGCGGTGGCACGATGTCATGCTGACGGCTGTATCTTTCGTCACTACTCATATGAAGAGCACCTCACTTTCTTGGTCCCAGAGGTCCGGCCGCTCAGCCAGTTCATCCAGGAGGACCTGACGTTGGGCCGGGTCCATTTTTTCGAATTCCTGCAGGAAATCGTACGGCAGGATGCCGTCGGCGGAGGCAGCAGCTACCAGCCTTTCCTCTTCTGCCGGCAGCGGGTCCGACCAGTCCAACGGCCGGACGTGAGCGGCGTATTCGGCGTCCCAGGCCTCATGGTCACTGGGACCGAATTCTTCGCTATAGTCCACGCCGGCTGGGATCAGCACTTGACCGCCTGGCCCGACGTGGAAACTCAGCCGCGCGTACGTGCTGTTGTCCTGCGCGAGGATGAACATGACGCTCCACTGACAACCGCCAAAGACGCGGCGAAACGTCTCCTCATCAACTGAACTCGGTTCGGGCGAATCGCCGGGATGGGTATGTAACCATACGCGGGCGAACTCTTCGGGCTTTCGGCCCAGGTCCACTTGGCGGTCGAAGAACTCACCGACCGCTTGGTCGTCAAACCTGACGCTCACGCAGGTGACTTCCTGCCTGACCGTGACGAAGTCCTTGACGAACAGCAGGTCATCAGGGTCCGTGATACCGAAACCGCCGACCTCATCGGGCGACTGGTCCCGGAAGTACAACAGCTTGGCCCACGCCGTCGGGCTGAACCGCAGCACCGGCCGAACCGGCTCCGGGTCCTCGGTCAAGAGATCCCGGTGCTGCCGCGACGGCCTTCGATTGATTTGTTGCATCCTCATTGTCTTCTCTTTCCTGTTCGTCATCGTCATTCTCCTTATTCAAGCAATCTACACAGATGTCTTCTTTGAGACAGGCACCACAGCACACGGATTCGCATTCACTGCACTTGCTTTTGGCGCAGGTCGGGCATAGTGAGCATTCGCATATCTCGCATTTCTGCACGCAGTCGCCGCAGATGATGTCACCGCAGCTGGCGCAAGCGTAGGAACAATTGTCGCAAACCGAATTGCCACAATAGCCACAACTGTACGAACTCTCTTCGTCCATCACGTAACCGCAGTCGTAGCAGGGTGTCCCGTCGTTGAACTAAGCACGAACCTCACGGTTCGCACTCGTCTTCAAAACCGGACGTGAAAGTTTCCCTTCATCCGGCTCCTCAGCAAAGCGGTGTGCTGTCATCACACACCTACTGTCAGACGAGCAATGGCAGTGCTGATGCACCAGCCTGGCCTTACCGGATTGTCCAGTATCAGCAACAGCCATACGAGCCATCGTCACACTGTCACCCGGCTTGAAGAACAATCCACATTCCGGACAACATCCTTTTTGGAACTTGATGAGAGCGGCAAAGCTCTTCGGAACCAAGGGATGTTGGCCCAGCCTGGAACTCCAATAGAAGACATCGCCATCATACGGACTGCGATGCTTCTGGACCTGCGTGTGTCGCCAAATGGGGATATCACTTAGTCGATGAAGTGTGATCTGTCCCATCTTTCCAA
>CAZGRF010000790.1:0-1911 GCA_964527825.1 uncultured Pirellulales bacterium | reverse complement strand
GCGGCAGATCATGGCGCGAAGCGGCGGTTAGCGGCGCGGTGCCACGACTGACTCACTTCACGTGAATCAATGCAGCCAAGCGGCGCTTGCTATGGCTATACTGGTCATACAAAGTTGCGCTGAAATGTTTGATGTATGAGTGAGCCTCGTACAGTCCGCGATCCAATTCACGGGTTCATCCGTCTGAGCGGAGAGGAGGCTGACATTCTTGCGACCGACGTTTTCCAGCGGCTTCACGGTATTCGTCAGCTCGCCTTCGAGAACCTCGTCTACCCGGGCGCAGTGCATACCCGCTTTGAGCATACCCTTGGGGTCTTCCATGTCAGCGGTCTTCTCTGCGATGTCTTCGGGTTCAACCCCGAAGACACACGGCTTGTCCGGCTGTCCGCTCTCTTGCATGACCTAGGGCACGGCCCGTTCTCCCACGTCTCTGAGTTCGCACTTGAGATCTTCGCCGACCGTTCGATGTTGGCCGATCGACTGAAGGGCGAGAACCCCGCAAAGATCCACGAGCTCGTGACCCAGGATCTGTTGAGAACAGACCAGGAGCTACGCCGCTTAATTGGTGAGAAGATGCTGGAGAACGTTGAAGCACTCCTATCGCACGGATACGGTGAGCCTGTCCTGCGTTCTGTTGTGTCCGGTCCGCTGGATGCGGACAAGCAAGACTACCTGTTGCGCGACAGCTACTACTGTGGCGTGAAGTATGGCATCTTCGATCTTCATCAACTGCACCGTGAGCTGAAGGTTGTCGAGGATCCCGTGGATGGCAGTAGGCAGCTGATGATAACCTCTGACGGCGTCCACGCGCTGGAGCAGTTTGTTTTGGCAAAGCACTACCTGACAGCTCAGGTGTACACTCATCGAGTACGTCTCATCACGGACAACATGTTGGTCCGAGCGATAGTCCTCGGTATCGAGGAAGATGAGATCGAAGAAATGCGGGACCTCTACACCTACGATGGGAGGGAGGAATTCGTCCGGAACTACGCAAAGTGGGACGATGCCCGTTTCATGCTCACATTCGGGTCTGATTCGTTGAGAGGCAAGTACTGTCATGAGCTGGTTGGGCGGTTGGCGCAGAGACGGCTGCTCAAGCAGGTCTTCAAAGAGAAGCTGATGGGACTTCCAGCTGACTGCCGTGAAGCGATGGAATCGATCACCCAGCCCAGGTACCGTCCGAAGCGGCGAAGGATTGAACAGGGAATCGCGAAAGCGTTGCAGGCAACGGGCGTCGGGCTGTCAACAGAACTCCCAGACCCCTCCATGCTCGTGATAGTGAACTCCTACAAGGCCAAAGCTGTTAGAGAGATGTCGCGTAACGATGAGGGACCGATACTCGTACGCCGTGGGAATGAACGGCCGACCACGTTTGAGAATGAGTCAGATCTATTCCGCTCTCTGAGTGCCGAGCCGATAGAGGCAGAACTCGCTGTCTATGCACCAGTCGAGTATGAGAACCCCACTCAGCGGCGGGAGATTCAGCAGAAGCTGCGTGAACCGATAATGAAGGCGCTGGAGGATTTTGGCAATGGCGAATGATTGGTCAATCAGAGACTTCGTGCTTCTGGGATACAAGGCCTTCGGTGGCAGAATCCAGGGGAAGACGATGCTGCAGAAGCGCATCTACTTCCTATCCGTCTTCCTGAACTCCGATCTGGAATACGGGCCTCACTACTACGGCCCGTATTCGTCAGCAGTCGCTGCTGCGAACACGGAACTGAAGTCTCTCGGCTATCTGGATGAGTCGTCAACGGGATGGGGCACCGATCATCGCGGCTTCGAGATGGCGCGGTACGACTATGCCCTGACGGATGATGGCCACCTAGCCGCAGAAGTCAAGGCAAAGAAGTACCCCTCGTTGTGGCAAGACATCCAAGGGGCAGCGGGGATCATTCAGCAGGCCGGAGA
>CAZGRF010000789.1:0-1915 GCA_964527825.1 uncultured Pirellulales bacterium | reverse complement strand
GGCTCGGTCCGGCAACGGACATGCATGAGCTCAAGGCGATGCTCAAGCCCTATGACCCTTCTCTCATGGAAGCCTACGCGGTCAGCCGCATGGTCAACAGCGTGAAGAACGACACCGAGGAGTGCATTGAGCCGTTGTCTTGATGTCTGCTTTACATCCTAAAGCGGACATCCTCAGCGTCGAAATCGATGTCCGCTAAGTGCCAACAGCGGACACATGGCCTTTGAAGGCTAAAGGCCCCTACTTCTGCCTCTGGAGCAGCAATCCAAAAGCCTTGGGGGTCGTACGTTCCGAAAAAGTCGAAGGCACAGTCAGCATCTTCGCTTTGGCGCGAAAATGGCAAGTGCTCTGGCCGCAAATACCATATAGAGTTGCAGCCTTGTCTGCTGCTCAAGTCAAACGGTTATGGGAGTGAAGTCATGACGAAAGTGTTTTTCCTCGGCGCGGGCCTGGCGTTCGCCTTCCCCGCGGCCGCGTTTGCCAGTGAGTACCCGGTCACCCCGGAAGAGGAGAAGTATTGCGATGTTGATTACCGGCAATATTGCAATCAGGACGGGCTCGGAAGCCAGCTGCTCGCCATGTGCATGAGGCAGCACGGCAAGGAGCTCTCGGCGGAATGCATCAAGGCGCTCGAGGACGCGGGCGAGGTCACGCCGGAAGAGGAGACCGAGCTCAAGGAGATCGACGAATAAGCAGAGAACAGACATGAAGGCGCCTCAGCCGTCACGTCCCCTTCGTGTCGAACGGAAGGATCGAATGTCGCGTCGGCATCTTGGGCCCAAATTGTGGGTCCGATCCAAGCCACCAAGAGCAGGCCAACCGTGAACGCAAGAAGGCCGGCGAGTGCTAAGCCCGCCGCTTGCCACCGATTCCGTCTGAGAAATTCGACCATCGCTATTCGGGCCGGCAGTTGACGGCCACGACCTTCGTCTTGAGCCCCGCCTTACCATGACATCCCAGTCGGTTTCTCTTTCCCGAACGGAGGATCGATGTAGTATTCGTAGTCATCAGGATCCTCGGCGGACACAACTGTGTAAAGCCTGTAGGTCCCGGTATCACAGACCAATTCATGGCTATCCACAAACAAGGAAGCGGGCAGCACGAAAATGTGGTCGGCATCTCGCGGAGCGGCGCACCATTTCTGCTGAAGCTCGTCGAAGGTCTTTGCCTGAACGACGTCCGGCCACGCTTCGGGTTATTCGCAGACAGCCGGTGTCGCGAAAGCCAAGGTCATGGCCAGTGAATTCAAGACAATGAGACGCGACATTGGTTTCTCGATCGAAGACTGAATGACATGCGCGTTCAGTCGCTTACTTCCCTTTACGATGCGAATGAGACCACTCACACAGATTGCGGTATTCTTCTCTCTCCGCGTTTATGAAGAGTTTATGAGAACAGCATCCGACACATCTGGAAAATAAGATAATCGCGCAGATTATCTTAAATGCGGTGATGCGATACTCACCATGGCCAACCATTTCGACTCGAGTTTGCGCTAGCGCAAGGTCGCTATCGGACGCCTGGTCTATGGCCTCGCCCCAAACGAGAACGCTTCAGAGGACGTCATGAGCAGACGGATAGAACTGGCCGCCGGGTTCGTCATCGCCGGCCTGATGAGCGGTGCGGCATTGGCGGACGTCGATATCAAGACACCCTGGGCCAACGTCTATGTCGGCCCCGGCGGCGTGTTCGTGAACGGACCTTGGGGACGCGTGGACGTTCCGGCATCGGAGCGCGAGCATGTGTGCGCCGAATGGCGCAAGAGCACGGAAGACTATTACGGCGAGCGCGGCTGCACCGTTACCTTCGATAAGGACGGCTGCCTCATCGAAAACCTCGACTGTCCGGAAGAAAAGTAAAGGCCGCGCCGGGAAGCCGCCGCGAGCGAAAGGGTCGTCGCCGACCCCTTCACCCC
>CAZGRF010000788.1:0-1917 GCA_964527825.1 uncultured Pirellulales bacterium | reverse complement strand
AAGCCGGCCCCGCCCCGGCCGCGCAGGCCGCTGGCCTCGATCTGCGCAATCACCGCATCAGGATCGAGTGCCTTGAGGCATTTCTCCAAGGCCTTGAACCCATCGTAGCGCAGGTACTCGTCGAGATCGGTTGGGTCGATATGCCCGCAATGCTCCGTGGCGATATGGATCTGCCGGCCAAGAAAATCGGAGACTTCCTGATCGCGCACATTGATCGAATACCGCGTCACAGGTTCCCGGCTCTCATCGGTCAGCAGATGATCGAGTGCCCGCGAAACCGCGCCTGTGATCCTTCTGCGGGGGCCTCGGGCGTGGAAGTGTCGCAGAATGATCGGCTTGGCGTCTTCGGGCTGCACCCGGGCATAGAGCGAAGACTCGCCGCTCGGAAGAACGACCTCCAGCAGCGGCGTCTGGTGACACATGCCGACGCAACCGACGCGCTTGACGGGGACTCGGATGCCGGTCTCGACCAGGGCCTTTTGCAGGGACTCGTGCAGTCTGCCACTACCGCGGGCGATGCAACAGGAACCGAGCCCTACGCGAATCTCACCGGCGCCGGCGTTGACCCTCCGCCGGCGCGTGCGCCGCCGGCGTCCGGTCCCGGCCTGTCCAAGAAAATCGTTCAAGACCCTCGGCACGGTCTCGCGCGTGAGATGCCCGTATGTCACTTCGTCGATCTGCACGGCCGGCGCCAGGGTACAACAGCCAAGGCACGCGATTCTCTCAACCGTGAAGATCCGTTGCGGATCGGTGTCGTCGCCAGCCGCAATGTTGAGATAGCTGCGAAAGGCCTCATAGACCTGCTCGGCGCCCTTGACGTGGCAGGCAGTCCCAATGCAGACGTGGATGATATGCTGGCCGGCGGGCCGATGCCGGAACTGATCGTAGAAGGTGGACACGCCCGTAATCGCTGCGGGCGTAATCTCCGTCAGCGCGCAGACCCGCTCCAGGGCCTCTTGGGGCAGATAGCCATAGTGCCCTTGGAGATCCTGCAGGATTTCCAGCACCTTCTCGGCCCTGGTGCCAGCCTTCTCGACCATCTGGTCTACGAATGTTAAATCCAGCTCTTCCATAGAAGCCAACTACTGGACTGTCTCTCCTGACGAGGCTCGACCGATGCAGTACAGATTCTCGACACCCCTGATATAGATGCGCCCGTCCACGAAGGCCGGTGACGCGTGGCACTTCTCGCCCAACTCGCATTTGGCTATCTCTTGGTACTCGCGCCCGGTCCGGCCGATATACATGATGCCCTGTTCGCTCAGTAGATAGAGCTTGTCGGCAACGACGCTGGGCGAGGCCATGAAATTGTCCCTGAAATCGTGTTCGTAGACTTTCTTGCCGTCCGCGGCGTTGCAGCAGAACAACAGTCCCCCACTATCGAGCACGTAAACGTACTGCCCGTCGCTGACTGGACAGCAAATGTCCGGGCCCGCTTCGGTCGTCTGCCAGACGATATGGGTCTCGGTGACATCGCCCTGCCCGGTGGGCTTGACGGCCACCACCCTGGTGTAAGGTTCGATAGCCATGACGAGCCCCCCTGCATAGATCGGCGACGGAGCCACGTCACCGCTGGCGCACTTGGCCCGCCAGATTTCGGCGCCGGTCGCGGCGTCGTAGCCGGCCAGCCACGGGTCGGCCAAGGTAATCACCTGAGTCCGGCTTTCGACGTCCACGACGATGGGCGAGGTCCATGAATTCGGGACCGGGCGTTTGGACTCCCAGACGATCCGTCCCGTCAGACCATTGAGCGCGTAAAGCCGTGACTGGCCCGCCTCGGCATCGGCTTGGTCGTATTGGACAATCACACGGTCTTGATAGGTATCCAGTGAAGACGCGTAGCCGTACGCACTGACAGGAACCCCCAGGTTCCTGTGCCACAGCCGTCGGCCGTTGAAGTCGAAGGCAGCTACATCC
>CAZGRF010000787.1:0-1923 GCA_964527825.1 uncultured Pirellulales bacterium | reverse complement strand
CCGACGAGGTCGCCGAGTCGCCCAACTCGATCATCTTCGACCAGGCCGAAAACCGCCTCCACTTCCAGCGCGCCTTGCTCAAGAGGCTGATGGCGTAGCGTCGCGGAAGCAGCCGGCGGTCGCGTCAATCGCGCGTGCGGAGGTATTCGAGGATTCTCTCTCGGGGAAGGAGGTCTCCCTGGGTGGTATACCTGTCGATACGCTGCTGCTCGGCGGCGATCCACTCGGCGCGGGTGACATTGCCGGTGCCTTGCGAGTGGGTCGCGGCCTCGTCCCAGCGCTGAGCCCGGCCGGGGAGGCTGCAGAGCTTCAGCGACGGATGCTTCTGTAGCGCGACGCTGGCAACCGTGATGAAGGCTCGCTCCTGATGAAGCGGGATCGAGACGACGACGAGCTTGTCATAGCCTCTGGCCCGGGCGTGCCGCACCACGGCCTTGGCCTCGATCAGGGTGTGAAGGATATCGGTCGGCTCCATCGGAACCTCTTCGATGGCTTCCGGCGGGATTCCATACCGGGACATCGCTTGCCGATACGCGGCGGCCCCGACGTAACCGCTCTTGGGACCGCAGTCCGAGATCAGCAGTTTGTCGACCCGGCCCTCGTCGAGCAGTTGCCGGCCGGCGGCGAACACGCTTTCCTGGTTCGGCTCCGTCTCGGCAAACAGATACGCCGCCTCCGCCCGCGCCGGCAAGACGTCACACAATATTCGCAACAGCAGTTCGATCCGTTCGTTCATCGTTAACCCGCCCTGGCTTCCGCCTCCAACAGGGACGCGAATCTACACGGGGCCTGCCCGCCGGTCAAGCCAGATACCTCGTCACAGCGGCAGCGGGACATGTGGCACCCCCGTCCTCGGGGGTGGAACGCATCGAAGGCAACAGCCCATTCGCAACGTCCCCAGCCGAGGGCGACCGGGCTACGTGTGGCCTGTTTGTAGTGGGTAGGGTGGGTTCTCAACCCACGCGGCTACGTTGAGGAGCGTGCTGACGCGTGGGTCAAGGACCCACCCTACATTTCCCAACGCGCTGCGGAGCCTCTGGTCAATGTTTTTGCTTGTCCGGTCGATATAGATGTGGTGCAATGGTTCCAGAGCAAGTCATTCGCCTGACCGGCAGGGAGCGGACCGAAGATCCAGGCGACCGACAGCGGGCACAGAGGAAAGGCGACGATGATGCACAGCGGTGTGTTGATCCTGGCGGTGTCTCTGGTGACGCCCCTGGGCGGTACGCCCGACCCAAACTCTGCGCGGAGTTGGGAGAGCCTGGTTTCAGAACTCAGGTCGATAGAAGTGATCTCCTACCGCGGCTGCGCTGGTCCGTTCTTCAGCCTCTCCCAGATCGTGATAGCGTCCGGGGACAAAGAACGGTTCGGAGACCTGCTCAACGATGGACAGCCGGTTATCCGTTGCATGGGACTCGTCGGCCTGGCGCAGATCGGTGGACCGCAATGTGTCGAAGCGATACGGTCCCGCCTAACGGACGGGGCTGTCGTCGATTATGTGCCCATGGTCATGGACATCCTCCCGATCGAGGTGGGCACTCTTGCGGCCAAGCTGCTGCTGACGGATGGACGCTTTCTGGGACATTCGGGTGCGGCTGTGCCCATGCTGTCGAACGACGAGAAGACTGGCTTGTACCTGGAAATCGCGGCCGACGATGCTGTGGTCGCTCCGCGCCGCAATATGCTGAGGTGGATGCAGGATGTGTTAGACCATCCGGAGGCATTCCCGAACAGCCCGGAGATCGCCCTGGACTTGCCGACCCTCAGACGTTATGCCCCGTCGCTGCGCGACTACGAGATTGTCAAGGCCGTCGGGCGGCTTCCGAAATCGGTCGGGCAAAGAGACTTCCTGATTGCGTGTCTCAATGATGATGCGCTCGACGAGACGTGTAGACTGGCGGCCGCGTCGGCGCTGACGCGTCC
>CAZGRF010000786.1:0-1923 GCA_964527825.1 uncultured Pirellulales bacterium | reverse complement strand
TCGCGCCTGTGGGTCACGGCGATATCTGGACCAAGGAAAGCTACGGCAACTTCATTCTGGAACTCGACTGGAAGGTCCCCGAAGGCGGCAACAGCGGTGTCTTCATTCGCACCGGCAGTATCGAGAATTGGCTCAATACCGCCATCGAAGTCCAGATTCACGCGACCACTGACGGAACCAAGCACGGTCAGTGCGGCGCTATCTACGACTGCCTATCGCCTTCCAAGGACGCCACCAAGCCGGTGGGCGAGTGGAACCACTACATCATCACCTGCCTGGACAACAAGATCTACGTGAATCTCAACGGCGAAGACATCATCAACATGGACCTGGATCAGTGGACCGAGGCCGGCAAGAATCCCCAGGGGACGCCCAACAAATTCTCCACGGCCTACAAAGACATGCCGCGCGTGGGACACCTCGGCTTTCAGTACCACGGCAATCCGGTTTGGTTCAAGAACCTGAAGATCAAGTCGTTCGACTGAGACGAATTGCAGTGAGGCGCACGACCGTGAAGAACGAGAGAAATGTCGGGGTCATCGGCCGGGCCGCTCTTCTGGGTGTTGGCTTGCTCACAGCGTTCGCGGCGGGCCCCCAGCACATGGCGTTGGCGGGTGACTCAGCCGCGTCGCAGGAATGGATCTGGCTGTTCAACGGCAAGGACCTGACCGGCTGGGACGGCGATCCGCGCCTTTGGTCAGTCAAGGACGGCGTGATCCACGGCGAGACGACCCCGGAGAATCGGGCGCAAAGCAACACGTTCTGCATCTACCGCGGCGGGCAGTTCGCGGACTTCGAGCTGAAGCTGAAGTTCCGCATTTTCAGCGGTAACTCGGGGGTCCAGTATCGCAGCAAGGAGTTTGACAAGTGGCGGATCAGCGGCTATCAGGCCGAAGTCGCGAACGCCCCGGGCCAAGTGGGTTTCCTATATGATGAGGCCGCCCGCGCTTCCCTGGTCAACGTCGGTGATCTGGTCGTGATCGATCAGGCTGGTGACAAGGTCGTCCGCGGCCGGGTCAATGACAGAGAAGAGCTGATCGAAGCCGGCTACTACAAGGACAAGGACTGGAACGAGTATCACATCATCTGCCAGGGCAACCACCTGCAGCATTTCCTGAACGGCTGCCAGACCGTCGAGCTGATCGACAACGACCGCAGCGCGTCCCGGAAGGGACTGCTGGCGTTGCAGATTCACGCGGGGCCACCGATGGCGGTGGAGTTCAAGGATATCGCAGTCAAGAGGCTCGACTCGCCGTACGGTGACGCGCAGCTCATCTTCAATGGCGAGAACCTCGATGACTGGGCTGCCAACACCGGTTCCGGCCAAGCCCACGAGTGGGTAGCCGGCCGCGCGAAGATCTCGTCGAGCGACCCGAAGAAGCTGGAGTCGGTGGATGGGACCGGTGAGATGGTCAACATGACGCCCGAGCACGGCGCCAGCCAGGACATCTATTCCAACGCGAAGTTCGGGGACTGTCGCATCGAACTGGAGGTGATGGTGCCGCAAGGATCGAACTCGGGCATCTACGTGATGGGTGAGTACGAAATCCAGGTGCTGGACAGCTACGGCCGCGACAAGATGGGCAACGGCGACATGGGCGCTATCTACGGCGGCTTCGCTCCGCCGGTGAATGCGTCGAAGAAGCCGGGGCAGTGGCAGCAGTATGTGATCGAGTGGCGTGCGCCGCGTTTCGACGCCGACGGCAGGAAGACGCAGAACGCCGAGTTTCTCAAGGTTGAACTGAACGGTCAGGTGTTGCACCGGAACCTGGTAATGCCCCAGCAGACACCCGGCGGCCTTACCGGCCGAGAGGCTTCCACGGGGCCGCTGATGTTCCAGGGCAACCACGGGCCTGTGGCCTATCGCAATATCATCGTGAAGCTGTTGCAGAAGCCCTGAGCCAAGGGCAATCGCAGAGAGGG
>CAZGRF010000785.1:0-1924 GCA_964527825.1 uncultured Pirellulales bacterium | reverse complement strand
ACTTGTCTCGCAGAGTTGACCTGAGGATACTGGAGGCCGACGATGTTGGTGGATGCCGGCTTGAAGTCGTTGGGCTCCGCCGACGCTGCCGGCGGCTGTGCCCCACAAACCTGGCCCCACAGAACAGGAATCATCACCCATGCCACAAGGTTGTGTCTCATAATGCTCCTGCCTTCCACATTAGCAGTGTTGGTGCCCGGCTGATATGACGGCTGTTTCTCCTCGGAATGATACACTCTGCCAAACCACGTGAAACCCAGGAATTTCCGATTTCGCGGCCTCCGCCTTTGCCGGCTTGTCTCTGCTCTCCTCGTGCCCTCCCATCGCACAGGGCATGTCCCGATGAATGGTTGTCCCCTCCGGGACCAGGCTGTGCAGACGGTGGCCGAGAGCCCCCAGATCGATGGCGAGCGGAATCAGGGCCGCCAGATTCTTCACGTGTCCGGATCACAAGCACTGGTTAGTATGGACCTGCTCAACCTTTGACTTGGCAATACTACCATCTGCGCATACAAGACCGCACGGAAATGTCAGGAGTGAGATGAAAAAAAACGGACATGCGCGAGATTTCTCCCGTCGCGGAGCGGACCTGCGCACGGGAATCGCCAAGGGCGATTCGAGCACGTCCCCGGGGACCGTCACCGGCGCGAGCGGCGTCTTTTCGTGATTTTCCGGTATTTTTCATATCCCACTTTGCTGTCGGCGCCGGTGATAAGATAAGGAGCAAGTAAGCAAAACCGCCTGGATTGGATATGGATCAGGATAAGCGCACGTTGGACTTCCTGAGGCTGTTTGTACGGCATCAGCAGGAGATCTATGCCTACATTCTCACGCTGGTCCCTCACGTCCACGACGCCGACGATCTGTTCCAGGAGGGGATGAGCGTAATGTGGCGCAAGTTCGATCAGTTCCAACCGGGCACCAACTTCGCCGCGTGGGGCGTCCAAATCATGCGCTATCAGATTCTGAATTACCGCCGCAACCAGGCCCGTGACAAGAAAGTCCTGATGGAGGATTCGTTGTTGGAGGCGTTGATGGACCACATCCCTACGATTCAGGATGAAGCGGCCGCACGCATCGACGCCCTGCGAAAGTGCCAGGCCCTCCTGAGCGATCGGGCCAAGCGCATCATCAAGATGCGCTACGAACGCAACACCCCCATTGAAGACATGGCCTCGTTCCTGAAGGTGTCGCGCCGCCAGGTCTATCACCTTCTCGGCCAGATCAATAGCGCGCTGCTGCGCTGCATGCGCCGGACGTTGGCACAATGGAGCCGTCCGATATGAGCAGACCGCCTTTCCCGCAGATGGATGAGCTGTTGCAGCGTTTGCTGGACGACCAGATCCAGCCGGATGAGATGGAGCGTCTGCAGAAGGCGATGCGCGAGGACCCCCGCGTGCGGGATTACTACATCGATAGCATGTTGGCGTGCGCCGTGATCCGGCGTTCCAGCCAGGTGACGGGGGAATTGTCGGAGTCGGACCTGATCCGGGCGCTCTCGCGCGACGGAAGTCAGGGCGGTTCCGGACGCGCCAGGTGGCGCCTCTATGCGATTGCGGCGATCCTGATGCTTGGGATGTCGATGCTGGTGTCTCTGAGCTTGTTCCGACAGAGGGTGCAAGGCCCGGCAATTGGCACGCTGGCCGACGCTTATGAGGCTCAATGGCGAGGATCTCGTCCGCGTCCCGGTGAACCGCTGTACGCGGGTCGCTACGATCTGCGCGAGGGCGCGGCGAAGATGGAGCTGGGCCCGGGGACGAGCCTCCTGCTTGAAGCGCCTTGCCGGGTCGAACTGACGAGCATGGGTGAAATGACCCTCAGAAGCGGCAGGCTTGCCGTCGTGGTCGCTTCGCAGGCATAGGGTTTCCGAGTGCGAACACTCACGGCCCTCATCACGGACTTGGGCACGGAATTTGGGGTGATC
>CAZGRF010000784.1:0-1929 GCA_964527825.1 uncultured Pirellulales bacterium | reverse complement strand
CTGCGGATTGGCACTGGTGATAGCGAGGCCTATCGACTTGACCTGCGGCGGCATGTCACCGCTGAGCTGCTCGGTTGGAACACGGAACGGGACCACGAAGAGCGTGACTTGCTCGATGTTGGCGAAGAGCTCGCGGCCTATGTCGAGACCGAGTGCGTTCTTGATCTGCTGGCCGGCGGCCTCGGCCTGCGGCGTCCCGGCTTCACCCAGCGCGACGGAGACCACCGCGATTGCGTCAGACGGCACAGCTTTGAATGCGGCTTTGCTGAGGTCCGGCGTGCGCAGCAGGCTGTACGCCAGGCAATGGTGGCCATCGTTGAAGTTGACCTGCGCGTCGAGAGCGATTTGGGTTTGCTTGAGAGACAGTGACGCGATGACATCGTTGACGCCGGCGAAGTCGACGAAGCCATTGGCCACCTGCATTTGCGCGGGCATCTGACCCTGCGGGAACATCTTGACCATACCACTGTAGAGTTCGTCCGTATTGATCCACACCGTCAGCGCATTGGCCTCCCGAGCCTGTTTGCTCACGCTGGCGAACGACTTGTTGCTCGAAGCCAGTGTCGGATCGTGGGCGAGTCCCTTGTACTGGCTGACCGACCACCGAAGCTGTTCCAGCGCATTCGGTCCTTGCGTCAGGATCACCACGTTCTCGTCGTAAGCGGCCGCGACATTGCTGCCGATTGCGATGCACTGCATGCCTTCAATCGCTTCCGCCGGCCGGCCCACCATGCCGAGGACCATCTGGAGAATGCCTCGCAATGCATCGCTCTTGCCGGGAAACAGCACGAGAACGAATGGCGGGTTGTTCGGAGCCATGCCCGTCAGGCCGATGCCTATGCCGCGGATCTTCTCGAACTCCGCCAACATGCTAGGGTTCAGCAGGGCGTTGACGAACTCGGCCGGACCCCCGGATCCTGTCGACGGCTCCGCCTGACCGTGTGCGGCTCCGATCATCGCCAGCGGATTCTCGAACGGTGTGCCTTTGAGCATGCTGACGATCGTCTCGACTTGCTTGCCGGGACTGCCAATCTCGATGTACGCGAGCGTGCTCGGAGGCATCAACGCGGCCGGGTCGGCGTTACCCAGCGACTCGAGCAGCGGCTTGACCTTTGCGACCAGCTCAGTCTGATCGCCGTAGTCCGCGATCAGTTTGGCAAAGTCTGCCTTCGCTTGCGTTTCGTTCTTCTGTTTCATGTAGCACATGCCCTGGCGATATAGGGCCTGCGCGACGATGTTCTTTGGGGCGCTCTTGTCGTCGATGATCTGCTGGTACGTCTTGATCGCTGCGTCAAGGTTGCCCTCAACCTCTTCGGCATAGAGGGCTTCGCGCAGCGAGACCGAAGCCTCCTTGGCGAACGCGGCCGGGGCCGACAAGACCACCAGCAACAACAACGCGAGGCCCAACGGTACTGGCTTTCTCATGGCTGAGCTCCTTTCAAGAAAAGCATTGTCAAGGACACGTAACTTAGCACAAGCCTAATGTGACATTCGCATGTTACGGTTGTGTTACAAATGTGTCCTTTTTCAATGATTCTTGCCCTCACCCGGAACGATGTCCTGGCAGCCCCCGTGTTGTGTGGCAGCTTCAAGCGCGGTCATGCGAGTCGGTCAAGTTTGGGGATGCCACACGGTTGCATTCGTAGTGTGCGTGCGGGGCCCGATGTCCATCGGGAAGGACCGGAACTACAGCGTCGGTTCAGTGTGGAGCATGGGTTGGTACCACTCGGGCCGCGACGGTCTCGCCGGCGAGTCGAGCATGCCGCGCCAGGCCTCGTCGGTGAGCCGGTCGCTCATGGGCTGCTTGAACTCGTAGTAGCTCAGCACCGGTCCAACCGCCAGGAACACCGAACCATCCGGCGCGGGACAGGCGACGACGATCAGGTCCACCTTGCCGACTCCCTCTTCCAGCACGATCTTGTCGTAGGC
>CAZGRF010000783.1:0-1929 GCA_964527825.1 uncultured Pirellulales bacterium | reverse complement strand
GGCAGGCCTCAGCAATGTCGTCCAGAGTATGAATTTGGAGATAGTTGTCCAGAATAAAGGCCCGACAGGTTTGGTACGTGGTGAATGCCCCGGTCGGATAGGTCCTCTCCGTGGTCCGCAAGCAGTCGACGGGCTTTGCGTCCGGCGAGGTCCACGAAGTACTTGATAAACGGATCGTCCGCTTCTGTGGTCATGACGTAGGCGATCCCCGGGCCGTACGTAAAGACCATGCCTGGCAACAGTAACCGGGTCTGACCGTTGATCGTCAGGGA
The DNA here is from genome assembly GCA_964527825.1 of uncultured Pirellulales bacterium. GTDB lineage: Bacteria > Planctomycetota > Phycisphaerae > Sedimentisphaerales > Anaerobacaceae > JAFGLV01. The sequence continues at coordinate 1,657 of CAZGRF010000783.1, read as the reverse complement.
TCCTCTACCTCGGGCCACGAATTCAATGCAATAGAATGGAAAGCCTCGACGGTCGATCCTGTAATCGGGTTCGCAACGTTCGCACCCGCCGCTGACCACCGCAAACGGCCTGGCCGCAGGGCCATGGGCATCCAGATAGAACCGGTTGGCCTCGAGCACCTGTTTCGAGAAGAAATCCGGTACGCCCTCCTTGATCTTGATCTGTTGGGTCATGCAATCACCACTGAGTGCCAGACATGACATAACATCAGATCGTCGAGCCGATGCGCTCCCCGTATTATACTCAATCTGCATGCCTCTGTAATGTCAATATTATTCATCTTTCCATTTCCTTTCGGCAGGACAGTATGTTCTTCCAGGAATGCTCATTGCGATAAATACGGTTAATCAGGTGGTGTGAAGGGCGCTGCCCAAGAACTGTGCAAATCAACCACGCAGGGCAACATTTGGCATTCCCATGTCAAGGATCAGCATGGGTTAGCACCACGCAATAGACGATAATGGTAGTGATTGGTGCCTATGTTGCCCTGGATATCAGCCAGAGAGGAAGTGTCACAGAGGTAAGGAGGTATTGAGCAAAGGGTGTATTGTCGAAGCTGAATCGTGAGCATTTGACGTTATCTACAGAAGGAGGATAAGCATGTGTATTAAACGAATTAAAAAGGTCGGAATAGTGTTGTTTATTGTGGCCTTGTGGGCCGGGGCAGCAAACGCCGCCCAAGGCGTCATCGGTGTCAATTTCGGCGGGGGTGATGATGGCTTGGCAGGTGAGACCGCAGATGATTTTGGCAATTGGACCGATTCTGGTGGGGGCAACAACAGTACCGGAGATCTTGTGGTTCTTGGAACCGATGGCAAGGTTGCCTGTACTTGGACTTCAAAAAACACTTGGTCGGGCGGAGACAATGCCACCAGCGAAGAGCAGCTTTATCATTCCTATCTGGATGATGGCGATGCCGGTGCCAGTGTAATCATTAGCGGATTGAGTGACTGGCTGAATGCTGTAGGAGCATCGAGTTACACCGTCCGTATTTATCAATGCACAGACCACTGGAACGATGGGACCAGTTTTGGAGCATCTGAAATTACCGATGGCGAGAACGTTCTTGAGACATTGCAGATACAGATGACCGACGTCTGGACAACGAACAACAGCGATACGCGCGGCTTTGTGGATTCAGGTGAATTGTCCAATGATACGATTCATATTGATGGATTTGCAAGCACCAGCAGCGGCACCGTTCGCGGCTGTATTGCGGGCTTCAAGATCACAGCCGCAAGGAGTAGTACGGTAGCCTATAATCCGAATCCGGTGGATGGCGAAGAGGATGTGGCTTTTAATACGGAATTGACTTGGTCTCCCGGGATTTACGCCGTGACTCACGACGTGTATTTGGGCACGAGTCTCGACGACGTCAACGCCGCCACCACGAGCAGCATCTTGCTCGTATCCGCAGGTCAGGACGCCAACACTTGCAGTTCGGGCCCCCTCGAGTTCGGCAAGACGTACTACTGGCGGATCGATGAAGTCAATGCGCCGCCGGACAGCACCGTCTTCAAAGGCGACGTCTGGAGCTTCACCACCGAGCCGCTCTACTACGAGGTCCAGGGTGTCATGGCCTCCGCCTCGCTTCCCACGGCGTCCGCGTCCGGCGGA
>CAZGRF010000782.1:0-1932 GCA_964527825.1 uncultured Pirellulales bacterium | reverse complement strand
GCCTTGCCGATCCCGAGTTTGGGTATCGACCAGAAGAAGATCAGGATCGCCGTGCCGCCGAACAGGCCGCGCAGGAACAGGAGCGGGCCGTCGGTGAACCGCAGCCGTATCTTCCCAAACAGCGCCGCCGTACCCAAGATACCCAGGCCGACCACAAACCGGAACAGCGTTGTCTTATAGGGGTCGATATCCGAGGCGTATCGGACGAACGCCGACATCAGGCAGTACGCGACCGTCGATGCCATGATCAGCAGCGTCCCCTTGGTTTCCTTTGTCGCCTGTTCATATCTGCGGCGCATCTCTATTCGCCTTTCTTCGTGCACAAGTACGAGGCCAGAAAGCCGTCCCGGTAATCTCTCAGGTCTATGGCAAACCCCGCCCTCTCAAGCAGTCCTTCCATGATCCAATCGCACGTGCTGTACTCCTCGCGCAGATGAGTCTGTGACTCCGCTTCGCCGTTCGGGCCTATTTGCACACTCACTTTCCGAATGAACTGCTCCAGGCAGGGCTCATATTGCCCGGTGTCAAATGAGAAAACCACATCAAACAGGTGAAGTCTGCCGCCCGGCTTCAGCATCGAGCCCACGCGTTGTAGTCCTATCAGTTTCCAGAAATCAGGCAGGTGGTGCAGCGCGACGACCGTGCAGACGGCATCCACCGGATCGGCCTCGTGCTCGTAGGTCAGGAAGCCGCCGTGGTGAAACTGTATGTTGTTCAATCCGGCCTTCTTCGCCTTTCTGCGGGCCCGTCCGAGCATGGCCTTGGAGACATCGACGGCGTGGACCGTCCGATAGTGTTCGGCCGCATGAAGGGCGAACGCGCCGGTCCCGCAGCCCATATCCAGGACCGTGGCAGATGCATCCAGCCCGAGCCGCGCAACGATCTCTTCGGCCTCCCGCCGGTAGTCTCTGAACAACTGGTGATACGTGTCGTAGACTCTCGCCAGGATTCTGCTGTTGTAGTTGAAGCCGCACGGCTTCATCTCATTGTAGCGCCACGGAGGTGGCTGGGCAGCGTCGAGCGAGTCGGCGTAGTGACGATAGAACTCGATGTCCATCTCTCTGATCCTTATCATCAGACATACCTTTCACGTCCTCGCAAAGCTGATCGTTTTGCTGGTTCCGCACTAAACAAAAAAAGCCTTTCAGGGATTCTCTGCTCCCTAAAAGGCTTCGCTGGTAGATTTACAGTACGAGAGAAAGTCCTTCTTAGAGAGCGTCCTCCGCCACAAACCTGGCCTTGGCCAGAATGACGCACATCGTCACCCAGGTCGGCAGGGCGTCCGCGCAGAACACGGGCGTGACCATGAAATGGCCCGTCAACTGCGTCGAAATGCGCTCTCTAAGACAGTTCATATCTTCTATCTCCACGTCACACGGTCAACAAGTAAACGAATTTATAGATATGGTGAGTCCGAGTCAAGCATCATTTCACGAAAAACGCAGAAAAAGTGAAAATACCCTTTGCCCTTCCGGATGGGGCCATTCTCATCCCACAACGGCGGAGTTGTCAGTGCGGGTTGGCTCTATCAGGAAGCGACGGATAACGTTCTTGAAGTGCACCGTGGCTGTCTTCACGTCCGCAAGCGCAATGTGCTCGTCCACCTGATGGCAGAGGTCGGGCTTTCCGGGACCGTAGATCACGATAGGGGCGCCCAGCGGTACGAGGTACGGCCCGTCGGTGGTGAAGCCCACGGCGTTGGTCAGATCGACGTCCACGGCCTCGCAGACGGCCTTGACGAACTCGCATTCGGAGTCTGTTTCCATGGCCTCCACGGCTCGACTGGTAGAGATCTGCCCGTCGAACTGAGGCACATCGGCCTTGAGCCTTGCCAACAGGCGCTCAAGATCATGCCGGATGGCGTCGAGGTTCTGTCGTGGCAGCGTGCGGATGTCAACGCCGATCGCGCAACTGTCCGGGACGATGTTCATC
>CAZGRF010000781.1:0-1935 GCA_964527825.1 uncultured Pirellulales bacterium | reverse complement strand
CGCTCGATGATGCGCAGGCCGACCTCCATTGAGCCGGTGAACGCGATGACGCTGACCTTGGGGCTGTCGACGAGGTAGTCACCGATGACCGAGCCGGGTCCGGGGACGTAGTTGAAAACGCCCGGTGGCAAACCGGCCTCCTGGAAGATCTCCACCAAGTGATGCCCGACTACGGACGATTGGCTCGACGGCTTGAAGACGACCGGATCGCCGGCGACGATGGCGGCTGCACACATACCGCAACTGATCGCGAAAGGAAAATTCCACGGGGCGATCACCACGGTGACGCCCTTGGCCTGGTAGAAGTAGAAGTTCTCTTCCTGGCCGTAGCTGCCCATGTCCTGCGGCTGGCCCAGGCGGACCATCTCGCGCGCGTAGTACTCGAGGAAGTCGATCCCTTCGGCGAGGTCGTTGTAGGCCTGGGCCCATTGCTTGCCTTCTTCGAGCACCTGCCAGGCGGACAGCTCGAACATCCGGCGGCGCGCCACTTCGGCCGCTTTGACCAGGTATGTGGCCCGCTCGGCCGGGGCGACGTTGCGCCAGGTCGGCAGCGCGCGCTCGGCGGCGGCGAGGGCCTGCTCAGCTTCGGCCGTGCCGGCTTGGCAGATTCTGCCCACGATCTCATCGGGGTCGGCTGGGTTGACAGAATCGAGCGTCTTGCTTGTGGTGACGTCACGGCCGTCGATGTGGAGCGGATAGGTCTTGCCAAGTTGCTTGCGGACCTGGGCAATCGCCTCGGGGAAGGCTTTGCGGACAGTGGGATCGTCGACGCCTGGGAAAACACGCGTGTTCTTGAAGGACGGGAGCTGCGAAGCAGCCGTTCCAGGGTTCGTTCCAGCCATTTTCAAAGTTCTCCTTCACCAGAATTTGCTGTCATTGAGCTGCCGGGGTCTGTGACGCCGACACGGTTAGGTTTGGATCAGCCGGTAGAAAGCTCGCGGCTGCGCTCGGCGGCGCGGTGCAGCGCCTTGGAGACCATGGCGCCGAAGTCGGACGCGTGAAACTCCTTGAACGCGGCTTCGGTAGTGCCGTTGGGCGTAGCCACCCGGGCGCTAAGCTGCGCCGGGGTGTCGCCTTGGCCGGCGGCCCTCTCGGCCAGCAGGGCGGCGCCTTTGGCGGTCTGCAAGACCAGGGTCTGCGAGTCCTCTTCGGACAAGCCGAGCTCGATGCCGGCCTTAATCATCTCTTGCATGAGCAGGAAGAAGTAGGCGGGGCCCGAGCCGCTGACGGCCGTGACCGGGTCGAGCAGGGCTTCGTCCTCCACGACGATGGCCTTGCCGACCGACAGGAGAATGAGCCGGGCCTTCTCGACCTTCTTCCGAGCCTTCGCGTTGGCATAGAGCACACTGGCGGCCTCATCTACCCAGGCCGGCATGTTGGGCATGACACGCACAATGGCGATGTCGCCGAGGACCGAGGAGATGAGCGAGGTGGTGATGCCGGCCGCAATGGATATTACGACGACATCCTCGTTGATGCTATTCTTGATGCTCTCCAGGGCGTCCTTCATGTTCTGCGGCTTGACGCTCAGTACGAGAACATCGACCTTGGATGCCAGTTCCTGGTTGCCCGCAGCCGTCCGGACGCCATAGTGCTGGCGAAGGTATTCGATTCTCTCCGGGCGAATGTCACTGACGTACACCGATCCGGGCCGATAGACGCCGGCCTTCAGAACCCCGTTGATGAGTGCCTCCGCCATGTTCCCACTGCCGATGAAACCGATGGTGTCCATGCCTTTCTCCTTGTCTGAGTCTTCGCGACTGCTACAATCAGACCTTCTGCTTCAAAGCGGTAGGATATGGTCATTGTCGGAGAAATGCAATGCAGAAGCAGGTCGAATATGCCGACGCCATCAGGACCAAGTACCCCGAGCAGGTGGTTATCGCGATTGCCCGGGACAGGAACGGCAAGGACAATCCCGTCACGTTGGGCTGG
>CAZGRF010000780.1:0-1937 GCA_964527825.1 uncultured Pirellulales bacterium | reverse complement strand
ACGACGACCGTGCATATCCTGCCTCATTGGAACTGGCCCGACCGCGTCGGCCAGGAAGTGCCCGTCTTCGTGTACACCAACGGCGACTCCGCCGAGCTGTTCCTCAGCGGCAAGTCTCTGGGACGGCGCACGAAGGGGGCCATGCCACAGAGGTTGGAGGACTTCGCCCTGGGCAAACCCGCTACCGCCAGCTCGACCGAATCGGACAAGGGGCTTGTCGCGTCCAACGCCAATGATGGGGACGCCTCCACGCGTTGGTGTGCGGCGACGGCAGAGGCGGACCAGTGGTGGCAGGTCGATCTGGGGCAAGTGCGGCCCATTCGCTACCTCGCCATCGACTTCGAGCGGGAAGAGAAGAACTACGGTTACGAGATCAAGGTCTCGACGGACGCCTCGAACTGGCAGACGGTGGTGACCAAGGCTACCAGCAGAATGCCGCGCTGGGGCGGCCCGACGGAAGTCTTCCACGACGTAGATGTGCAGGCGCGCTATGTGCGGATCGAGTTCAAGCAGACCACGGGCGGTGCCTGGGCAAGCATCAAGGGATTCAGCGTCTATCCCCAGAAAGTCGATTCTCCATACTACGATGTGACCTACAAATATCGCCTGCGTTGGAACGACGTTGTCTACGAACCGGGCGAGTTGAGGGCGGTCGCCTACAAGGGCGGCAAGAAGATCGGCGAGGCGGTAGTGCGCACGGCCGGGGAGCCGGCGACGATCCGGCTGACACCTGACCGGACGCGGCTGGCCGCGACGGGCGAGGATCTGTCCTACATCCTGGTCGAGGCCTTGGACAAGGACGGGACGTTGTGTCCCCTGGCGGACAACTCCATTCATTTTGAGATCGAAGGTCCGGCTGTAATCGCCGGCATCGGCAACGGCAATCCGCTCTCGCTGGAGCCGTTCCAAGCGCCCGATCACAAGCTGTTCTACGGTAAGGCGATGCTGATTCTCCGCTCCGTCGCTGGGGCACGAGGTCGGATTCGTGTCACCGCGACCAGCGACGGACTCAAGGACGGCACGGCCAGCCTGAGAGCTATACGCTGAGACCATCTCTGCGCCTTTCGCGCATCCTTGGAATAGTCTTGCTTCTTTTCGCCAGCGTGGCCTTCGCCCCGGACACGCCGATTCGGGTCGTTTTTGCAGGCCGTGCCGACCGGCGGTGGCGATTGACGCTGTCACAACGTTGCAGAAACGCCGTCGAGAGCGTAGAATAAACAGGTGAGTTCACATAATCCCCGGCGCGCCGGCGGGCATGTCGGCCTGTTCGTGTTGCGCCGAAACCACACAGATGAGGAGGTTTCGTGGCCGGAACGACGATCGAGACAAGGGTGACCATAGTCATCGCAGCGTTCCTGATTTCTGTTGGCTCACTACATGCCCGCCGTCAAATGGAGAACCTGGGGCGCGGGGTAGTTGCCATTAATCAAGGAGGGGGACAGGTCTACATCGGATGGCGCCTGCTGGGCACAGACCCGAATGACATTGCCTTCAATCTCTACCGTATCACAGGCCAGGACGATGCATTGAAGTTGAATGACGAGCCTCTGACGCAAGGCACCAACTATGTCGATCACAGCGTCGATCTGAGCTTGCCAAACTCCTACTTCATTACGGCCGTCTGGGATGACGCGGAGCAGGAGGCGAGCGTTCCCTTTGTGTTGCCGGCCGACGCGCCGGTGCAACCTTTCCTCTCGATCCCGCTGGAGACGCCGGAAGGGTACACCCCCAACGACGCGTCGGTGGGCGATCTGGACGGTGACGGTGAGTATGAGATTGTCCTGCACCAGACGGGCAGAAGTCACGACAATTCGCAGAGCGGCATGACGGACGAGCCGATATTCGAGGCCTACAAGCTGAACGGGACCTTTCTGTGGCGGATCAATCTCGGAAAGAATATCCGGGAAGGGGCCCACTACACCCAGTTCATGGTGTAT
>CAZGRF010000779.1:0-1938 GCA_964527825.1 uncultured Pirellulales bacterium | reverse complement strand
GGTATCGCTTCTCCAACACTATGAGAGCATTGGAGCTGAGGTTGATGATGCTGCCGCCTATGCCTTGCTCGATCAGAATCTTCGCGGCCTCGCGCCCCATCAGGAAATAGCCCGTCAGATTCACCTCCAGCGCCATGCGCCACTTGTCTACCGGCATATCCACCAACGGATAGGGTGGGGCAAGGCCGGCTGCGTTGATAAGGATGTCCAAGCCGCCCCAGTGGGCCAGGACCGCCTCAAATGCTTTCCGTACGCTGCTCTCGCTTGTGACGTTGCATGGCACGACCATCGCTTGCGCCTGAGGCTGTTCCTGAGCGATCTTCTGCGCGGTCTCAAGGGCACCGTGCTCATCGATATCCATCAGCGCGACCATGGCACCGGCGCGCGCCAAGCCGACGGCGATGCTCCGACCAAGGCCGCTTCCGGCGCCCGTGACGACTGCGATCTGGTTACACAGCTCCCCCAGATCACCGGCGCCGACGAGCTTCTTGCGAAAGGCTTCCGATTCCCAATTGTCGATGAAGTCCTCTTGTCGCCGGTTCAGAGTGCAAATTCCACCCATCCGACGGGCGTTCGTACGGATGAAAATCGAGTACAGTACAATGTCTCGCACGGTTTGGGCGAGCTTGCCCGTTCCCGCCACAAAGAGGCCCACGCCCTTCACGAGGAACGCGGCGGAAGGCTTCTTTCCCTTCTCAATCTGCCGGCGGAGGCGCTCGGCAATGCCCTGCGAGTCGCACGCCCCGGCAACTCCAGAGCGCGACCTCCCACTTTTCTGCGGCTCAACCCACATGGCAGGCCCGTTGGCGTAGACCAGCTCATCGGGTGTCAGAGAGCCTGAGAGCATTCTCCTTGCGTCTTCATGACGGCAGAAATCTTCGATGGCGCTGTCATTGTGATAGCAGACCGCTATCCGCGCGCCGGTCCCTTCGAAATATGCCCGTCTGATGCAATGCTTGACATCCTCAACGACGCGGCGGCTCGCCAATCCTACCTCGCCGGCCCTGGGCTGCCTCAGTCCGCTCGAGCAGCGCTCGATGACGTGGCGCACAAGCCGCAAGGCGCCGCGCGCGCTGTTCGCGGTGATGAACAGGCCATGCTTTTCCAGAAAGAGTATCGCCGGCCCTTTGCCGAATTGGCTGCGGTAGCTGTCGACCAGTCCCGCGATCCTTCTGGCAAGCATGAAGCCAGGATCCGTGTAGGGAACCCAAAGCATGGGCAGGGGCTCGGCCTTGAACAGCCTCTCGAGCGTCACCTTCCCGTTCTTGGCATTCACATAGGCGCCCGCCGCACTCGGATGCAGATGAACCACGCACTTGACCAGCCAGGCGTGCAGGTGCGCCTCGACCGATGGGCGGGCCTCGGTCTCGATATCGTCATCGCACGCACGAAGAAGTCGGTTCACGACTTCCAGCTCTCTGGTTTGGGTGGGCATCTGCGCCAGTGACTCGTCTCCGGCCACTGATCGGACCAGATCGAGCCGGAGCCGGCGCCAGCCTTCGGTCGCATTCATGTCCTTCAGAGCCGTGCCGCTGGCTTTGATATACATGTACTTTCCATCCGCTGTCTTCACGGACGCATTTCCCCCGCCACCCTGAACGAGCGTTGGATCGGCTCCTGTCTCTCTCGATATTCTTATCAGTTCTTCCAGCGCTCTGTCCATTCAGCTCATTCCTCTTGTCTCTGTGACAAGGCTGTTTCCACCCGACGCGTTCTTTTTCCGTTGACCCGCTGCTTCGGGGACCGGTCTATCTCGGTGTGGCGTCCGGCAGACCACCGTCTACGGGAATCGTTGCTCCTGTCGTCGGTGTCTGGCGAGTGGCAAAGAACAGTACGGCATTGGCAACATGCCGGCCCGTGACCTTGGCCTTCAGCAGATTCCTGCTTTGGTAATACTCCTGCAAGCCGTTTTCATCAAGCCCTCGTGCCCGCATACGG
>CAZGRF010000778.1:0-1940 GCA_964527825.1 uncultured Pirellulales bacterium | reverse complement strand
TTTGGTCCTGGCCCTAGCGGCCCTGGTCCTTCTGGTGGCCGGACGGCAGGTGTTTTGGCGTCTGGGGTGGATACTGCTGATCTTGTTTCTCATGGTTCCTTTTCCGGGACGTATCCACAACATGATTAGCGGGCCTTTGCAGAGACTGGCATCGAACGGCGCGGTCTTTCTCCTGGAGGCGTTCGGCGTCCGGGTCAGCCAGCAAGGCAACGTCTTGACGCTGGACGGAAGGATTCCCATGGCGGTGGCGGAGGCGTGCAGCGGCCTGCGCATGCTGACGGCGTTCATCGTCGTCGCCGCGTTCATCGCCTACATGGTAAAGCGTCCGCGCTGGCAGAAGGGCGTCCTCTTTGCCTCGAGCATTCCGGTGGCCGTGATGTGCAATATTCTGAGACTCACGGTCACGGCGGTACTGTTCATGGCGGCCAGTAGCGAAGTGGCGGAGAAGTTCTTCCATGATTTTGCCGGCTTGGTGATGATGCCGGCCGCCGTCCTGCTGATGTTCGGCGAGCTCTGGCTGATGGATATCCTGACCGTGCCCGAGCCCGATCCGGCGCAGGAGACAGAAAGGGCGCGGGCCCGATAACCCGCCCGCAGGCTGCACCGTCCGCATAACTCAATTCGCACCTCGTCGCGCGATGCAATGCAAAGTCCTATTGACATAACCCACAAAAACTGCTACAATATGTCCTGTGTTACGTGCTCCTCATTGGCATTGAGCCGTAAGAGAACACGTACATCTCTGGGGAGGCTGAAACCGCTCCGGCGTGACATCAGTAGTCGTTTGAGGGGGTGTGATCGTGAACAGGACTTGTCTTTTTCTTGTCGGCATTATTCTACTGGCGCCGTGTGCGGCGGTCTGGGCGGACCTGGCGTCGGAGTTCTCGGGCTTCACGTGCGTCAACGAAATCGGTGTGAGCGGGCTGCAATCGGACAACGGGACGACGAAGCTTCCGGGTTCAATGTTCACACTTGGCCCTGACCTCGTGAGCTACCCTTACGGCATCGGCACCGTTCCGAGTCCGGGAGGGGCCCTGGGCTCACATTTCGACCAAGGTCTCTTGGGCGTGAAACTCGAGGGTAGCACGCTGATCGTCAAACTTGCGGCGACTCTGGACCCCGAGGCGGGCTACTACTATAGCGGATGGAGTTCGCGTTACGGTCAGGGAGACATCTTCCTTACGGTCGATGACAGTGCGGCCGGGGTAAAGAACTTCGCGTTGCTGAGCTATTGGGCGAAGGACGCGCTGGGCGACTATCTTCATTTGGGCCGGTCGGGGGAGACTTGCTACAACCAGGCGCAGCAATTCCACGACGGCAAGGAAGGTTACCTTGTGAGTCTGTCCTCTGCCGACAATATTGTCCTGACCAGTGGAGCTGGCGCCTATACCCCGTCCTATAGTGTGAACGGCCTGCCACAGGGCCTCGACTACCGCGTGTTTGCCCAAGGAGGAACAGACATCGGTAACGCCAATTTGCTGTCCGAGTCTCTCGTGGACGGCCGGACCTGGTACATCCAGACGTGGACGCTTCCCTGGAACTGGCTGTCGACCGATCTGAGCTTTGCTCTGGGCCTCCATTCAGCCGTGAGCTGCAGCAACGATCAGATAGGCTTGGTGACGGAGATTGTGACCCCTGTCCCACCCGCGTTCGTCCTGGGGCTCATCGGGTTTGGGACCGCAGGATTGATTGGCAGAATCGGCCGCAGGAGGGCAGAGAAATGGCTCTGCCAGGCAAGGATTCCCGAGAGGGCCACCGGAAGGCCTTGGAAGGATGATGGAGTCGCCTGCTCCTAAGATCGCAAGCCGCTTCGGGAAAACAACTTATATCGAATGTTGCCTATATTGATGTTTTGCACGGTAATTTGCACAATTTGGGAGATTTCTCTTGACTGATGGAGCGGTTTTGCGTATAGTAACCGCTATATTGTTGTATGGAGT
>CAZGRF010000777.1:0-1941 GCA_964527825.1 uncultured Pirellulales bacterium | reverse complement strand
CCTCGTGGACCAGGACCTCAACTGGAGTGGCGGGAAGACGCATCTCGTACAAATGGGTGATGTCCCCGACCGTGGCCCGGACACGCGAAAGGTGATGGACCTGCTGATGAAGCTCGAGAAGCAGGCGCGCAGCGAGGGAGGCTGGGTCCATGCGCTGATCGGCAACCACGAGGCCATGAACGTCTACGGCGACCTGCGGTACGTCTCGCCTGGCGAATACGAAGCGTTCCGGGATGATAACTCAGAGCAGGTCCGCGAGGCCTTCTATCAAGAACACGTCAAGAGTCTCGGCGAGTTGACTCCTCCTGATGATGCCTACCGGCTGGCGTGGGAAAGACAGTATCCACTCGGTTACTTCGAGCATCGCCAGGCCTGGGGACCGGACGGCCAGTACGGCAGGTGGGTCCGGGGACACAACACTGTCATACGGATCAACGACACCCTATTCGTGCACGGAGGCATCAGTCCCGCCTTTGCGGACAAATCCATTTCCTGGATCAACGACCGTGTGCGCGAGGAGCTGAACGATTTCTCCAAGCTCCCAGGAGGCATCGTCCAGGCCGTGGACGGGCCCCTCTGGTACCGAGGTCTGGCAATTGGGGAAGAGGCTGACTTGGCCGAGCACGTTGATCACGTGCTGGCCTCCTTTGGCGTGAAACGAATTGTGGTCGGCCATACACCGACCCCGGGAGCTGTCATCCCGCGCTTCGAGGGGAAAGTCCTGCTCGACGACGTGGGGCTGTCGGCGTACTACGGCGCGCATACTGCCTGCGCAGTGATCGAGAGCGGCAACGCATATGCGCTGCATCGCGGGACACTCCTGGCTCTTCCGTCCGAGGAAGGGTCAGCCCTTCTCGACTACCTCGAAAAGGCCGCCGCTCTCGATCCGGGCCAATCCCCGCTCGTCCCCCTAGTCATGTCGATTCGGGAGCAGCTTGCCGTTCCCGTGACGCGCTGAGTCATCGACGGGCGCGAAGGGGAAGCGAATCCGCCGCACGCCTGTCACTCGTCTGCCCTGTGAGGTCCGATCTCGAGCCGCACAACCGTCCACTGCCCCCCACGGCGCTCGATGTGTGCGTGTCCGCGAATGTCGCCATTCTCGAGCACAACCGACTCATCGATCTGACCGCGGCAGTCCGTCTTCAGCACCCCATTGCGCCAGAGGATCCCGAACGGTTCGCAAGGCGGACAACGGAACTCGACCAGGATCCTGTCAGGCGCGCCGTCGCTCTCGATGGACGTGATTGTGAACCGGGCCTCCGCGGGATCCGGGATGATCTTCACTGTCGTGTGAAACCTCACTGGATACACGGGACCGAAGAACGGCGCGCCTTTTTCAGTGACATGCCCAGTCTCGATACCGAGTGTGTGCTCCCGCGTCAGATAACCCGAAAGGTAGCCTCCCGCAACCAGTTCATCCAGCGTGGTCTTCCAGCCGGCAAAGCACTGCGGGTTCGTCGGCACCGGCCCCATCGAATCCAGAAGTAGATTGGCGTCGGATACGATTGTCGGAAAGCTGGCAATCACTCTGCCCTCCGGCTCACGGCTGTAGTCAGCAAGGAGCCGGACAGTAGCTTCCTCACTGGGCGCCGGCGGGTCCGCCGGTACCGCCGCTGGCGCCCAAAGCGTCAAGGCCCCCAGGCCAGCAACGTGCAGCAAGAACGACGACATCGAAGCCTCCTTCCCCGGCGCGGAACGTACCTCAGCCCGCTAGTGACCCGGCAAGTCGCAGATGACCGCGGCCTCGCCTTCGCTCGCGATCCTGTCGTCGAAGTGCTGGATGATCTTGTCCCGCCGGGCAAGGATCGCCTCGATCTCCGGTTTGTCCAGCAGCGAGCCCAGTTCCCGCCTCAGTGTTTCCTGGTCCAGGCCCTTGAGCCCCTCGTAGACTCGCCGGTCAATCTTTGCGCCAAGGTTTGCCTCCTCCCGAAGCGTCTTGTA
>CAZGRF010000776.1:0-1941 GCA_964527825.1 uncultured Pirellulales bacterium | reverse complement strand
CAGTCAGAATCGCGAAATCCGTCTGCGCGTCCTGACCCACAACCTCGCCATCCTCCGGCGTCGCCCCCGATGTTCTATACAGAGCAGGTGCGTCCCTATTAAATCAGTTCAATGCGCACCCTATTTTCCCGCAGGTAGCGGGCGCAGAGGGACGCAGTTCATGTCGTTCCACTTGTTGCCGACGTGTTGATGCGCCTCCCCCGGGGACCGACGCCGAACAGATGCCTGCGAAGGTAGAACCAGACCAGCAACGCCGCATATACAACAAGACTTGCCAACCCATGGGATCTGCGGACTTGCCCCATCAATAGAAATGCCATCTCCAGCATAAAGTACGTCAAGTAGACCAACGAGAACCACCAAGCGAATCTCCGTCTTCGACCGATGCCCCACGCGAAAACGAAGGTCACACCAGCCGTCGCGAAGTAATACACTGCGAGGGAAGCACAGCCGGAAAGAGTGAACGTCCCCAGAAACAGGCGGGTGGGGCTGGGGGTGGGCCCAAGGCGTGCTGCGCGAACTGCGCCAACAACGTACCCACTCGCAGCCAGTGCCATACCGACTGCACACAAGTAGAAGTACCATGACACGATCCGAATATCAAGCGGCGTGTTGGCCGATGCGCGCGATGGGTCATTGTGTGCCATATCCATTCAGAGTGCTCCTCAGAAAGTCAGTAAAGCAGGTCACTGCCACCAATCTCCAACCATGCGTTCTGGAGCGACCGCAGCCTGTTGAGTTCCGCCCCCGCACTCCTCAACGTTCTTCGCCAAAGGCTGTACTGCACTCCACTGTCGTATATCCATGAATCGAGAGCATCATCGAGTAGCCAATTCGCGGCACCCGCAAGAAAGCTCACCTGCTCCCCAACTAAGTTCAGGTACGGCAGACCGGGTGGATTTCCATTCTCAAGATTGTCAAGGCCCGCGCTTACCTTGTTGGCCGCAAAGTGTTCAGCCTTCCACCGCAAGTAGTTCCTCCGCGCCCAGACGTATCTAGCCTCCGCGGCCGCGCGCCGCGCGTGAGTTGGTATGGTCGTTAGGGTCGGCACTCCCGTGGCGACTTCCCAGCCGTCTGTACTTGCGAGCAGGGCTGCCATCTCTGGTAGGTAGTCTGCCAACGGCAGCGGACTGTTTGCGTCGAATGGGTACTTATCTCCTTCTTTGTATGGACCTCTTGTGAGCCCTGAAGGGCCCTGTTTCTTGGCGTAGTATATCGTAACAGTGTCGTCAGTGCCTTCAGGGGAGAACGTCTGCGATACGATCGTGTATGCTACGCTATTGATCATCCGAGTCCAGTGCATACCCAGGATATCCCATTCCCCTGTGAGCACATGCCAATCGGGGCCCCCATAATCCAGGTCATGGTAATATAACACGTTATAGTGTTCGAGTCCGAATGGGTCTACTTGTCCAATCGGACTGTTGCCGCAATAGGCGTATGCATTCATGCCCTGGCCGGCCGGGTCGGTTTGGAGGAAGCGGCCGACGTAGGGGTTGTAGGCGCGGGCGCGATAGTGGTAGAGGCCCGTCTCGGGGTCGAAGCGGCGGCCCGTGAACAGGAAGGGGTTGGGATGGTTCGGGTCGCTGGCGGCCGGCTGGCCGTAGACGCTGTACTCGTAGGTCTGCACCGTGTCGCCGTCGGCGTCGCTCAGCGCCACCACCGAGCCCAGGCCGTCGAAGTGGTAGTAATACACCGCATTGGCGTCCTGGACCTCGATCATGCAGATCGGCTGGTCCACGCCGGGACCGTAGAGGAACTTCCGCAAGAGCACATCATTGACGTCGTACTCGGCGATGCAGTGAGAGCCGTCATAGACGTACCGGACCGCCACCTCCCCATCGAAGGCCTTGGCAATCCGCCGGCCCGCCGGGTCGTAGACATACGTGACCGTCTCCCACTCGTCGGAGGCCGGCGGCTCGGTGTCGCCCGTCCACTGGA
>CAZGRF010000775.1:0-1943 GCA_964527825.1 uncultured Pirellulales bacterium | reverse complement strand
AGGAACACTTCCAGGGCAATGTCCAGCACGGAGTTGACAATGCGAGACGAGACATTCAACTCGCGGTAGCTAGTTCCTGTTGTGGAAAGCCTCTTTGGGGGGCTGCGGGAGCCGGGCGCGCCTCATAGCTGGGGCTGTAGGGCCACCTTGGACTCGTATGATGGGCGGACAAGGCCGCTTTGCACCGTTTGGAGGCCGACTTGAGACACAATCTCTTCGTCCCCCTGCATTCGCGTCACAGTTTCAGCGCCCTTGGGGTACCATCACCCCGGCGGCCGGGCCAACAGCACAAGGTTGTGGCAGAAGATGCTCATCCCGACTGATGCCTCAAAGCTCCTAAACCCGCGATACGGGCACCTGAGGAGCCGATACGCCCGCTTTAAGACCGAAATCGACCCCTCAATGCCGGCCCGGAATCGCTGCCAGACCGACCCGATCACATCCGCCCAGTCCGACAGCTTCCGGGGGATCGCCAGCGTGCCGACCTTCTGCTCCAGCGCGGTCCGCTCCGGCTCCTTCGGATTGAACCCCTTGTCGGCGGCCAGCACCTCGGGCGCCTGGCCGAAAAGCCGCTTGTGGCTCTCGACGCTCACCGCACCCAGCTCCTGGTCGGGGATGCGATGCTCCATCACCTGGTAGCCGCTGATGAACTTGTCCCTGGTCTGCGCGATCAGGATCACGTGGCCGAACTCGATGGGCTTACCGCTCTTGCCCCGCCGGATCAGTTCCGTGTGAGGCTCGAAGATGCTGAAAACCCGCTCCGTGGCCGGCACCTTCTCGCCCTCCAGGTTCGCCCGCTCGGCCGTCGAGATCACCACGCGGACCGAGCGGAGAAACCCCTCAATCTCCGCCCCGACGGCCTGCACCGCCATGTCCCAGTGCGAGCGGCTGCGGGCGCAGAACTCCTCGGCAATCTCGACGATCCACCGCACGCGGCCGATCAGCTCGCGGAAGCTCTGCCTGACCAGCCGCCGGCGCGCCTTCGCCTTACTGCGCGCATAGCGGGCGATGCGAAGGTGCGCCCGCTTGGTCAGCCGGTCGTGGAACCGGTGCGGGCACAGCTCCCGGGCCAGCGAACGACCCTGGCGCAGCAGCCGAGCCAGCACTCGCCAGCTGTCCCACAGAAGCGACGAGTCCGTCGGGTAATGGATGGTCGTCTCCAGGACTGTCGTGTCCGCACGGATCGCCGAGGGGTCAATCCGTCCCTTCTCTCGCGCGTAGCCGGTCAGGGCCTCGTTGATCCGCTGCCACGTCTGGGGGCGGATGGCCTTCAGCGCCCTGTCCAGAAAGCTGAAATCCATGACCGGCCGGTTGCCCAGCCGCAGGAAGTCCTGCAGGAACCCGCTGTCGGAGATCCGCACGATCGTCCCGCGCAGGCTCTCCCCCTCGATCGTGTGGACCAGCGCGGCGCGCAGCAGGTTCTGGGAGGTGTAGGTGGCTTCGCGGCCTTTCCTGCCGCCCCGGGACAGCGACTTCAGGTCCCGGTCGGCCAGGTCCAGGATAGCGGGGTTGTCGTCCAGGATATCGCTTATCCGCTTGTATTTGGCCCGATACTCGCGTACGATCTTCCGTTCGGACTGATGGGAGGCCCTCGACCACTCGAAACACAGGACCGAATCGCGTTTGAGACGCATCTGCGTCCTCCTTTTCCCAATGGGATTGTGGATAACTGGAGGATACGGATGCGTCTCTTTTCGTGTCAAGGCGCCGCCTCAGATTCCGACCAAAAAGGCCTTTCCGCAACAGAAACTACGTACGTGGAGCAGGGCATCTTCTGCCCTACGCGCAGATCGGTGCACAGGCGTCCCCGCTTCCTCCCTTACTAACGGATCCGAAGGATTCATTCCGGGATACTCTCCAACTGACCCACAAGGCCGTTCGCCTGTGCGCTGCGGCAGTCATGGCGAGAGACCGGCATGTCCATGACCAAGCGCAGTTGGCTG
>CAZGRF010000774.1:0-1944 GCA_964527825.1 uncultured Pirellulales bacterium | reverse complement strand
ATAGCCTTTCGGCAGAGCAGATTCACCCGCCTGAGAATGCCGACGCCGATCACTACGCCGCGAAAGCAAGAGACAAGAGGAATTACGAGTACGATCTCAAGGCTGAGGTGACAGCAGCCAGCGGGGAAGAGTCCACAAACCGCTAAGGAGTATGAATATGAAACGAGTGTGGCTATTACTGGCAATGGTTTCTTTGCCGGTAGGAAGTACGATATTCGCGGCCCTGACTCCGCAGGATAAGGCCTTCGAGGAGAAGCTGGCATCGGTAGTGCCCAGCGAACGACAATATGCGTGGCAGCGCAGACATGACGTCTACGCGTTTATTCATTTCGGGCCCAATACGTTTACCGGGCGTGAATGGGGCACCGGCAAGGAGAGTCCTTCCGTGTTCAATCCGACTGCCTTGGACACCCGGCAGTGGGCCAAGGCCTTGAAGTCGGCCGGCATGACCATGGCGGTCCTCACCGTCAAGCATCATGACGGCTTCTGCTTGTGGCCCTCGCGGTATACCGAGCAATCGGTGAAAAACAGCCCGTGGAAGGAGGGCAAGGGCGACGTGGTTCGCGAGTTCGTCGATGCCATCCGGGCCGAGGGCATTGAACTGGGGGTCTACCTTTCACCCGCGGATCTGTTCCAGATCGAAAGTGACGAGGAAGGATACTACGGCGATGGCAGTGCCTATGTGGATTCGGTCATCCCGACGGACCCGGCATCCTTCAAGAGCGATCCCACCAAGACCCGTAAGACACCCGCCCAGGGGCTTGGAGCCAATGTCACGTTCTCGTGCAAGGCCGATGACTACAACCGTTATTTTCTCAATCAGTTGTACGAACTGCTCACGGAGTGCGGCCCCGTCGCGGAAGTCTGGTTCGATGGCGCCACGCCCAAGAGCCGAGGTGGCCAGAGATACTCCTACCGCGATTGGTGTGAGCTCATCCGCAAGCTCCAGCCCCAAGCCGTGATCTTCAACCGGGGGCCGGACGTGCGCTGGGCAGGCAATGAGGGCGGGGTGGCGCGGGAAACCGAGTGGAGCGTGGTGGGCCTCGACAGGCCGGTGGCCGAATTTGAATGGCGGGACATGACAGGGAGGGTCCTGGGAGATCGCGCGACGTTGGCGAAGGCGGTGGCCCTGCACTGGTTCCCGGCCGAGGCGAATGTATCCATCCTTCCAGGCTGGTTCTACCACAATGACCGCAACATGAAATCGCCGGAACAACTGATGAGTCTTTATGAACGCAGTGTGGGACACAACGCGTCATTCATACTCAATGTGCCGCCGGACAAACGCGGCCTGTTCACCGACGCGGAAGTGGCGACCTTGAAGGCCTTCGGAGAACTTCGGCAGAGCCGCTGCGGCACCAACCTCGCCACCGGCGTCACGGTGACCGCCAGCAGTTTCTTGCCGGACCATTCCCCGTCGGATGCCCTCGACGGCAAGTACGAGACCTACTGGGAAGCTGCTACCCAAAGCAGCGCCGACGGGCCGGTCACTCTGGAGATCACGCTGCCCCGCCAGGTGACTTATAGTCGCATCGTGTTGCAGGAACAGATCAAGCGAGGCCAGCGTGTGGAAGCCTTCACGATAGAAGCCGAGCAGCCCGATGGAACATGGCAGAAGCTGGCCGAAGCTACCACCATCGGCTACAAGCGCATCCTCGCCGTGCCGGAGACCAGCGCCACCCATTTGCGCATCCGGTTTGACAGTTACCGGGTGGCGCCGACGATTGCCGAAGTGGAGCTGTTCTATTGAGCCGATATCGATCGCAGGAAGCTCTTCTCCGCTGCGCCCTCGCGTAAAAGGCAGGAAGGAAGCGATTCCCTGTCATCTGTCAGTTTTCCGCCTTGGGTCTTGTGACTCTGACGCTGGAGATACTTCCTGCCCGTCCTTGGGCCGGGGCCTGGAACTTGACTGTAATCTTGCTCTTGCCTTTCAGCAGTTCGGGA
>CAZGRF010000773.1:0-1950 GCA_964527825.1 uncultured Pirellulales bacterium | reverse complement strand
TCATATAAAGCAGCCGACGGGCGCCATTATCGTTGACCAGGACCCGGCCGGGAACCTGAGCGTGCAGAATCCCTTCGCCTTCGACATTGACAATAACGGCGTGGTACAAGTTGACTGGGATGAACATTCGGTACACTGGCAAGCAAGCCAGGCTATTTGTCCAGTTTAAGCACAATAATCAAAAATGAGATAGCAAGTACATGACTGGTTATCCCTGCTGCTGTGGTCCCAAGCAATGCAGCAATTGCACTGGAGATCCTCCGGAAACAATGCAGGTCGATTTCACTGGCGTTGCGAATAGAAATCCTTGCAACCTATGCGAGAGTTACTATTCGGCAAGTTTCTACTTGAGTCGCAATTCAGAAAACGTCTGTAATTACTATTTCCTTGATGAATGGACATGCAACTCGCCACCAGTTTGCACGGGAGGCGAGGTGACTTGGACGCACATCACAGCAGATTTCGTCTACGAAGCCGGAACCTATCTTCTGCGGATCGACGTTAATGAATGTCGTTGTTGCAGTAGTGGAGTCAGCGTGGAGGTTCTAGTCGCCCGTTTTGAATACGATTTTGGCACGATTCCGGCGTGCATCATTGATCCTCCGATTGAACTTACCCCGGCCATTACCGGGACTTGGTCGCCCTGGGGCGCTTGTACCTGGGACGATGAAGTCGTGACCTGCACTGTCCAGACCCCATGATGAACTGCACTTTTGAACAATCTGATCCGGACGATCCGACAGCACTTCGCTGTCTAATCTGCCATTTCATTTGTCATAGTAGCAAGACTGTCCGGCGAAATTGTCCTGGCTCAGACGAGGACCTACGAAAGGTCTGCGGAGAAGCAGCCGATCTGCTGAAATTGGATACGCCTAGGATGCGACGCCATGCTAGGGATTTGATCGCCTGGCAACAAGCTGGTCTTCCTCAACGGCACTTGGACGAAGCGACTTGGATACTCAATTCATTGTGTGCAGTCTGCGAACACGTCCGCGGCGACCGCTGTGGATGCTGTGCAGCCCGCGGGATGCCCCCGCTGCCGGCTGCGGTGCGTATGGAAACCGTCGCCTGTCCGGCCTACAAATGGTAGAAAGGGAATAGGTAAGCCAATGGCAATTATAATTTCACATCAACCGCCTGGACCGATCGGCATGGCTGCGTACATCGCCGGTCGGGGCAAAGCCCGTGAGCGTGAACAGAAGTATGCGCTCGGCTTGTACCAGCAACTGATGAACGTTCGAGCACGACAGCAGGAGCAACTCCAGGGATTCGGCTACCGCGCGGCGCTTGAAAACATACAACAGCGCGGGATGAGTGAACGAGCCGAGGAGCAACAGGACTTCTGGGCGACGGAAGCGGAGAAACGACGGACGTTCGAGGCAGGTCAAACTAAACTCGAAATGGCTGGCCGGGAGAAGGCTGCGGGGGAAAAGGGAGAACTTGATTATGCAAAAGACCTTGAAGCTCAGACGGCGGCCCGGATCGACGAAATCCGAAAAGCAAGCGGCGGGATGTTCAGCAACGACATCACAAGTAATAAATGGAAAAAAATGGAGGAAAGGCTGAGGGCAGTCGACGAGGATGAAGAAAAGTTTGGGAGATTGACACCGACTCAAAGGCTCCAGGAAAAAGCGAAAATACGGGGGGAATTCCTCAAATCGTACGATCCTCAGCGAGACATCACTCCGTTGGAACGACAACCGGGAGCTGAATACATAAAAGGCTATTTCAAGTATCGCACACCAGTTGATCCGAATGAGCCTCCCGTTCCGATGGATTTTGCATCTCCGGAGGCTGCCAGAGAGTGGTACGAAAGTTCGCCCAAAACACCAGGTGGCGATGCAATCGCCTTTGACTATGCCAGGCACAAACCGATGGTGTTGCCTGGGGGCCAATCACAAGAACCAACAGGATACGAGCGGGCCAAGAGACAAGCTGAGATGGACAAGC